>JAPKEI010000097.1 GCA_028872685.1 Verrucomicrobiota bacterium
TCTATTTGAGCGCCGTCTCAATGGCTTTGATAACCTCAGGTGCATCGGGCTTGGTTCCCGGAGAAAACCGTTTCAACACCTTGCCGTTCTTACCAACCAGGAACTTCTCAAAATTCCAACTAATCTTGGCCGGTCCAATTTGTTTTTTTAGCGATTTGTACAGCGGATGCGCTCCCTCACCATTAACGTCTATCTTGGCGTACATAGGGAAACTTACATCGTATTTTGAGCTGCAGAATTTCTTGATTTCCTCAAGGGTACCCGGTTCCTGTCTGCCAAACTGGTTGCAGGGAAAACCACACACGATAAAACCCTTGCCGTCGTATTTCTTATAAACAGCCTGAAGCTGCCTGTACTGCGGAGTAAGACCACACTGCGAAGCCACATTGACCACCAGCATTACTTTGCCTTTATGGGCCTTAAGGCTGACGGCCTTGTTGTTTATATCCTTAATGGGAATATTGTAGAGAGACTCTTCAGCTGTCAGGCTCAAGGACAAAAGGAAAGTTGCAACGAATAGTATCGGCTTCATTCCGAATGCTTCCAAGAATTAACGAGCCGGTCAAGGGCAATTATATGATCACCAAATTCCCCGAAACGAATTCATAGCACGGTCGTAAATGAAGGGTGGTTATAGATTTGGAAAGGCAATTTTCAGATCAACCTTGTCATCCATTTCCTTTTGCAGCTTGAGCAACCGTCCATAAAGAGTAGCTATGCGTTTCTCCTGTTTTGGATCATGCGCTAGATCTTTCATTTCCAGAGGGTCCTCAATGATATTATAGAGACGCTTCTTCTGTAAGCTGGGATAAAGAATGAGCTTATAACCATCCATGGTCGCGCTGCGTTGGGCATCCAGATAGGCGCCGTAAATGGCATCGTAGGCATGTTTTTTAGCCTTACCGTGCAAAAGCGGCATGATACTGTGAAACTCCACCTTATCGGACTGCTTGGCTCCGGCTAGTTCCAAGGTAGTGGCGTGGATGTCCTGCAGGTAAATGGGAGCATCAATCTTGGCACCCGACTTGATGCCCGGACCCACGGCGAGGAAAGGCACTCGCGTGCTGTGCTCATACAGGTTCTGTTTTCCAAACAGGCCATGATGCCCAACGCCCAACCCGTGGTCGGCGCTGAAAAAGATGTAAGTATTATTTGCCTGACCACTCTTCTCCAGCGAATCCAGAATGCGGCCCACCTGCGTGTCCAGATGCGTGATGATGGCGTAGTATTCCTGACGGTGAACTTTCACCGCGTGCTCAGTACGGGGAAAAGGCCCCAGTTTTTCATCCCGCAAATTTTTGCCGGACTTCATGCCTTCCTTGTAGGGATATTCAGCCAGATAATTCTTCGGCACCTTGATGCGGCTCAGAGGATATTTGTCGACGTATTCCTTGGGCGCCTGACGTGGGTCGTGCGGTGCATTAAAAGCAACATACATGAAAAAGGGCCGTTTATCCTTCTTGGCCATGCCCAGAAAATCAATGGTGTCATCGGCCACAATTTCACTCCAGTGTTTGCCGCCTTTCCAGAAACCATCAAATTTCTTGTCGTAGGGACTCCACGGATCGGGCTTGCCGGGCAACGGCCGGTTGTACCCGGCAGCAGTTTGGTTGGGCATACCAGGTCGGATGTTGCGGGCCACCTCAAAGGCTTCATCAGCCTTAGCGCGGATGTGCCATTTGCCGGTAAAGAAAGTCTGGTAGCCTTGACGCTTTAGCACCTGCGGCCATAGCCCATCAAATTCCTTCTGTTTTGCTTCCTGATTCGGCAAAGGTTTTTTATTGCCCTTGCGCCGACCGCCCAAAAGATTGGAAGCCTGTTCCGCACGCCAGATATAACGACCGGTGATCAACATGTGCCGACTGGCTACACACACCGCACCACTCCATGAACCCATATTGTAGGCACGAGTAAAGGTGGTGCCACGCTTCACAAGCCGGTCCAGATTGGGCGTATCAATATCCGTCAATCCCAGTGCCCCGATGGTCTCGTAGCACATATCATCGGCGAAGATGAATAACACATTCGGTTTGTCCGCCGCACGGGAAAGAACAGGCGCAGCCAAAAGAATCACCAGCAACAGCCGGCCCAACGAATGAATTACAGAAAGTTTCATGGATGCGCGATGCTCGCGCAAGACAGCCTATCAGGCAAACTCATTTCTTCTTCTATTTTCCCTTGCCCCGATTGGGAGGGCTAAACTTTGCGTTCGGGTCGTACTTCGGCTCCTTTTCCGTCGGCACCGGTGCCTTTGTTGCCTTGCGCCATTTGAGCATGGCCACATGAAGTTCTTTTGCTTTTTCCGGCATTTTTTGTGCGAGGTTATTCTCTTCGCCCAGATCCTTCTTCAAATTATACAGCTCCAAGGCACCGTCCTCGAAGAACTCGATTAATTTCCAGTCACCCATGCGAATCGCTGCAGCGGGGGTTGTGCGAAATGGACCATGCCTTGGCGTGTAACCCTGAAGATAACATGGGAAATGCCAATAAAGCGCCTTCCGACCCAAAGAAGCGGAATCATCCTTGAGACAAGGCACTAAACTCAAGCCATCGAGTTTAAGATTTTTGGGGCGATCAATACCGGCCAACTCCAAGAAGGTGGGATAAAAATCCACGCCAATTACCGGTTCTTTACAGGTACTACCAGCTTTAGTCACCCCCGGCCATTTGACCACCAATGGTTCGCGAATGCCGCCCTCGTACAGCATTCCCTTGGAGCCACGCAAAGGCGCATTGGAAGTCACACCCCCATGACCCCCATTATCAGAAAAGAAAATCACGATCGTGTTGTCATCTAGTTTAAGGCGTTTGAGTGTGGCCTGAACCGCACCAATGCTATCATCCATACTTTCAATCATTCCTGCATAAGCCGCATTTGTGTGTCCACCAACCGTCGGCTTCTTCTGATACTTCGCCTTTAACTCGGGCTTCGATTGAATGGGCGTGTGCACGGCGTAATGGGTGAGGTAGAGGAAAAATGGCTTATCCTTATTCGCCTCAATGAATTTACAGGCCTCCTGCCCCAACCGATCAGTCAGGTACTCACCCTTCTCCTTATTGACAAGGTTCGGATAATTATACGGGCTATGATAACCACCGCCACTCGGGCTGCCCCAATGCTTACCGGCAATGTTCACATCGAACCCCTGCTTGGTGGGATCAGATCCCAAATGCCACTTCCCCATGGTGGCTGTCACGTAACCAGCCGACTGCAGTGACTCGGCAACAGTAACAAATTTATCCGCCAATTCAGTTGTGTTCTTTGTGGGGATCAATTTGCGAAACTTAGCCTGACCCCGATCAGAATTACCCACCGTGAAGACACCGTGCCTTGGGCCATACAAACCACTCATCAGGCACGCCCGACTCGGCGCACAATTCGGCGCGCACGCATAAGCATCCATAAACTTCATTCCCTCCCGTGCCAAACGATCCACGTGCGGCGTCTCATAATATTTTGACCCCATGAACGACACATCCGTCCAGCCGAGATCATCGATGAAATAAAAGACGATGTTCGGCCGGTCTGCGGCGGAGGCAAACATGGCCAATGCCAGCCAAGCGATGAGAGTACGGGAAAGTGTTTTCATGAACGGCCCGAAGATTAGTTTGTTCGATCCGTGGGCAAAAGAAAAAATTACACCATCCGCGCTTGACGCTTCCTCCGTGCGTCGAAAAGGTGGCGGCGCGTGACTGATTCCCGCAGCAACACCGGTTCCTTTAATGGCTACCTCGACCCCGCCAAGGGAGAGTGGCTCGACAGCTATGAAGGCGTACCCGCGCTGTGGATGGGCGGCATGAGCTTTCTCCCCCTTAATGTGCTCGGCCGCGTGATTGCATTTCCCTGAACTCCCCACTGATTTGAAATGAATCAACGATACGATGTCATTATCATTGGCGCAGGCGGCGCAGGGTTGCTATGCGCAATGACCGCCGGCCGACGCGGGCGCACCGTGGCGGTGTTGGAGCACAACCAACGGATTGGTAAAAAAATTCTCATCTCCGGTGGGGGTCGTTGCAACTTCACCAACCGTGATGCGGGACCGGAACATTATATTTCCAACAACCCGCATTTTTGCCGCTCGGCACTGACCCGTTATCCGTCGGGTGAATTTATTGAGCTAGTGCGCAACCACGGCATTGAATTTTACGAGAAAACTTTAGGCCAACTTTTCTGCAGACTTTCCTCGCGTCAAATTGTGGGGTTGCTCGAAGACGAATGTCACGACGCAGGCGTGGACATTTTGTCTGATTGCGAAGTGGATTCGCTCGAGTCCGGAAATGGTTTCCGCCTGCAAACTTCGCGGGGCGATTTTGAATGCGAATCACTAGTGATCGCCACCGGCGCGCTTTCGTTTCCCGCGCTAGGCGCAACGGATTTTGGTTATCGTATCGCGGAACAATTTGAAGTGCCGCTCATCGAGCCGCGCCCCGGTTTGGTGCCCATCATTCCACGGCTCGATGATGACGCACCGTGGCCGTTCATCAAGCTCACCGGCATTTCAATCGATTGCATTGCCAGCGCGGGCGCGCAGTCATTTCGGGAAAACCTGCTCTTCACCCATCGCGGCCTGAGCGGGCCAGCGATTTTGCAGGTGTCGAATTACTGCGCGGATGGGGAATTTTTCACGCTGAATTTATTGCCGGATGCAAAACCAGAACAATTACTGGAAGACTCACGGCATTTTCGTGAAACCCCCGACCGCTGGCTGGAACAGTGGTTTCCCAAACGATTTGCATTCGCGTTTGCCAAACAGTTTTCGCCTTACAAACCGATGGCCCAAATGAAGCAAACCGACCGCGAACGTTTGGTGCAACATCTGTGCGCGTGGAAATTGTTGGCCGCAAAAACGGAGGGCTACGCTAAGGCGGAAGTCACCGTGGGCGGTGTGGACACGGATGCGTTGTCATCGAAAACGATGGAATGCCGTGCGGTGCCGGGGCTGTATTTCATTGGCGAAGTAGTGGACGTGACCGGCTGGCTCGGCGGCTACAATTTCCAATGGGCCTGGGCCAGCGGCCATGCGGCGGGACAGGCAGTTTGAATTTCAACAAC
This sequence comes from Verrucomicrobiota bacterium, assembly GCA_028872685.1. GTDB lineage: Bacteria > Verrucomicrobiota > Verrucomicrobiia > Limisphaerales > UBA1100 > JACNJL01. Next base: position 5,057 of record JAPKEI010000097.1, read on the forward strand.
CCTGCACTCAATTTTTGTAATCACCGCCGGTGTCGCTGTGGCGACAGGACTTGCGCCATTGCTTGAGGGTGGCGGTCATTTTTTTGATTAGGTCGGGGTGTTGGGCAGCCAAATCGTTTTTCTCGGAAGGGTCTTTTTTGAGGTCGAACAATTTCAGTTTTGGGAGCGTGAGTTCCTGTTCTTTTTTCCGACCGCCACTGCCGTAGATTTTGTAGCGATCGCTGATGAGCGCCACTTGGCCGGCGGATTGAAAGCCAATGGGCTGTCCGCGCTCTTTCATTTTTCCTTTAAAGAGCGGCACCAAACTAATGCCGTCGAGCGGACGCTTGTCAGTTTGCTCCGCGCCGATGAGATCCAGAATGGTGGGGAGATAATCGCTGGTGACGGCGGGGATAGCTGTCACACCCGGCTTGATTTTTGCGGGCCATTCGACGAGGCCGGGCACGCGGATGCCGCCTTCGAGCAGTGATCGTTTGCGGCCGCTGAAATGCCCAGCGCTGCCGGGGGCGCTGGCGTTCCCTTCGGGGCCATTGTCGCTGCAAAAAGTCACGAGCGTGTTGTCCGCAATACCGAGTGTACGAAGTTCTTTTCGCAACCGACCCACTTGTTCGTCCAGCGCGGTGATGCAGCCGTAATAATGCTGCGCAAACTTGCTGTGTTTCGCGTAGAGTTTGGTGTACTCCGGCCCGGCCACCACGGGGAGATGCGGTGCGTGGAACCACACGATGGTAAAGAACGGTTGCTCTTTTTTGACCGCCGCGCGGATGAAGGGAATGGCGCGGTCCATGATCACGCGCGAATCATCGCCGCGCAAATTCTCCGTCACGCGCGCGCCCTTTTCGTTCCAGTACGCGGTTCCGTACGGCCCGTTATTCTTGGCGGGATCCCACCACGTTTTGCTCTTGTTGTTTTTCGGGCGCAACATCGGATCCCACGTGGGCACTTTGGATTCCGTGGAAAAACACACGTCAAACCCATTGACTTGTGGTGGCGAGAAATTCTTTATCCCACGCGGACCACCACGGTTGGCTTCCGTTTCGGTTTTTGTGAGCGTGCCGAGATGCCATTTGCCGAAATGACCAGTGGCGTAGCCATGCTTTTTAAGTAACTCCGCCAGCGTCAACTCCTCGGTTTTCATGTGTCCAGTGTTCGCAAAATACACCCCATACCGGTAAGGGTGCCTGCCGGTGATGCAACTGCCGCGGGTGGGACTGCACACCGGCGCGGCGGCGTAGAACCGCTCGAAGCGCAAGCTGTTTTTCGCCATCGTATCGAGGTGCGGCGTGCGGATAATTTTGTTGCCGTTGAATCCCACATCGCCCCAGCCGAGGTCGTCACACATCACGAGGATGATGTTGGGTTTTTCCGCAGCTACCAGTAATGGTGCGACACAGATGAGAACAAACAGTATTCTTCGAATCATGGGGTCCAGTTTAATTTATCAAGGTCCTCTCCGGAAACCCGTTCCACGTGGCCATCGGCGAAGCCGATAAGAAAGCCATCATCCAAAGCAATAGCGTCATCAATACCACCCGCGCCATTCCAGCCGAGGTCGCTTTCAAAAAAAACCACCGTGCGCGCGACAGCCTGCAAATCATCGAGCTTCATGCCGCTGAGATTTTTGTTGAAGGCATATGAGCTGCCATCGGGATCGACGGAGGAAATGAACACCTGCTTTTCATTATCCACATACGGCAAAAGCGCATCGCTCCACTTGGCGGCATCGGGCAAGTGATCGTTGTCCTCATGAAACTCGTGAATGGCTACGGCGAGATGTTTGAGGTTGTTTGCGCTTTGAGCCGCCCGCGCCTTTTGCCGAGCTCCTTGGACTGCCGGCAACGCCACCGCGGCCGCCGTGCCGATCACTGCCAAGGGCACCACTCCGGCAACCGCCAACATTGCGGAATCGTACCCCATGCCTTCGGTATGCGAATGCACGAGAAACCCTTCGGGCAATACTTGTAGTACGGAAACTTGTCCCTTCATGCCGAGCGTCATCAGGCGCACCGCCAGATTTTGCACCGGCTCGGGCAGCATCGCCGCCTCGGCTGCCATGCCCTGTTTCAAAATGTTGCCGGACGTGCCCGCCACGCGACCGCTCATGAAGGTGAATTGATTGCCTTTCAACTCCATGCCCTTGGTAAGTTTTTTGAACTCCGCCGTGCCGCGCAGGCCAGTGTCCGGATCGGCCTGGGTGGCGAGTACGTTCGCCGCCAGCGCGGGGCTGCTGGTGAAAACTAAATAGCCGCCGGACTGAAACACCACCGGTTGGGCGACCATCTCCAGAAAAGGCAGCAACGGAATGGGTTGTGGAAATTGATACGCCTTTACCCCGCCGAGATTCACCTCTTCCAACTCCATCCCCATCGACTCCGCAAACTCCAGCAGCATCGTGAGTAAATCGCCATTGTTCACTTTAATAGTGAGAACCAGTCCGGGCTCAGGAATATCCAATGCGACATCTTCCCCGCCGGGTACGGCAATCCCTTCGCCAGGCACGGCTTGCGGACTAGTTGGCAATGCTTCCCCATTGCCGGGAAATGCTGATTCCACTCCATTTATTGGGAGCTTATGCAGTTTTTTGGAATCCAGCGTCACATAAACCCCCGCTTCGCCGCCGAATGCGGCGAGGGCTTGTTGCAATTGCGGTTGGGCAAGCATTTCGGTGAGCGGCTCCGTAGCCTCGAGCGGCAGATTGGCCGCGGCCATGGTTTCGACCCAAGCGAGAATGGCCGCCACATCGAGGTCGCCGTGGTAGGCATACACGGTATCAGCGGGCATCAAATTCAGCCCGAGAAAATCATGCGACGCGGTGCCGAAGGCTTTCCATAAAATACCATCGCCCTTCGTTGGATCACGATGGAGCATCGCCACGTTACGCTTGAGACCGCCTTCGAGGCTGCGGGTGCTCGCGCCAATGCCATCGATCGCGTCCAAACCGATGCCCGCGTACAATGCCTTGGCGGTTGCGAATCCCATCGCCGCCTGTCCCTCGCCTTCCTCGCCAAGCATGGGGCCGAACTGCTCCAGCAATTTCCCGCCCTCATCAAAGCCCGACCGCACCCATCCCTGCGCTTCATCGGTGCTGAGGTAAAAATAAAAACTACCGCCCGTATCGAGGTGCTGCGTTACGGCATCGAACGAAGTGCTTGAAGGCCCGTTCGGCGCGAGCGGCACGGAGAGCGCGTTGGTGCTTATGTCCGCATTGCCGATTTTGTCTGGAATGTCATTGGGCGGAGTGTTGGTCTTGGAGTTGACCACCACCTTTGGCTTGGGCAACGGGCTGTCTCCATCCCCTCCATCATTGAGAAACTTGGGAACCAACAGCGCCGCTGCAGTGCCCAGCACCACCACGGCCGCGACACCGCCGATGAGTAATTTTTTGCTGCCGCCGCTTTTTGCGACCTTGGCAGGAACAGGTTCCGCCGGTGCCTGTGCGGGCGCAGGTTCAAGCGTGCCCAGCACTTCCGTCACCGGCACCCAATCCGGCAAGGCCGCGTGCCATGCGATATCCGTCTCGATCAACGCCCCGCTCGCGAGGCACTCATCGATTTGTTCGGGCGAAAATGGTCCGAACTGCCCGTCATCACGCTTGATGTAAATGTCCATGGGTGGAGGCGTTCACCCTGACAGGCCGATAAAAAAAATGCCAGCGGGAAAAATCTCCGCTGCGCACAGACACGCTGGATGTCCACTAAGCCACCCATGCCATTCCGGCTCACCGGATATTCGAAGACCAGTACGGTGTCAGGTGGTAACAGATCAAGATTTTTCACAGTACTCATTTGGAGAAAACCGGAGACTATTTGCTTTTACTTTTCCTCGCTTTCAGCCGGTTTTTAAGTAGAATCTGCGGCTCACGTGCATGGGCGCGGGGGGGATTTTTTGAACCGATTTCTAGTCAATTATCTGGCGCTGAGCGCAG
>JAPKEI010000098.1 GCA_028872685.1 Verrucomicrobiota bacterium
ACTTTGGCATGTTCCATCATCTGCATAATCCATGATATGCGCAAATTCATGCAGTATGACATTATTCCCGGAACCACTTTCCATCGATTCGACCATAGCCGTTTCCCAATGGAGCATGACAGTGGAAGGAGAAGCTTGCCCAAGAATAACAACTTCCCACAACACCCCCTGTTCATGGATGGGGTTTACCCGTAGTTCCACCAACTCCAGTTTCCGGAAATCCTGATAGTCGCGACCCAGAATGAGCACGCACGCTTCACCGGCTATCAGCACCATATTGTCCTCGCCAAATTTCCCTTCACCGAGCACCCCTCCCCCAAACTGAACCTCAGACAAAAACACATTCGTCAATTGATGCAGACGGCCCTTTAGTTCATTTGGCATACGACGATAAAGCGCCGAATGGATTAAAAGCGTTTCCTTCCAATGTTCCGGAAATGAATGATTGGCTGCCGCTTCAACACCTCGTGATTGCCGAATAACTTGGAGTTGCTTGATCGATTCAGGAGCGGGCACCCGATAAATCGATCTCCAATCGAGGGCGTCGTTCAAAACCTTATATCCATATTTCCATCCAACCCACCAAGAAAACAAACCCAACACGGCCGCGAGCACGAATGAAAATTTAGCACCGTCTCCTTCATTCTGAAATCCAGAGATTAAGTTTAACACCGAGCTAACAGCCAACGCAGCGCCAACCGCCGCCAAGAACATACCCAAAAAGAATTTGGGGAGTGCACCTGCCAAATAGGTTCTAAAACGCCCATGAGAACGTTTAATATCTGTCCAAATCCCCGTATTATTAGGCGGGTGGCTCAAAACGTTTGATCGAGATTAACAATCCAATTTAACGCACCTTTCCCCAAACCTTCTCCATGATTTTGAAGATCCGTGGATCATGCTCCTTCAGCTCGGCGCGGACGAAGGGGTAAAAATCGTTCATGCCCAGATACGCCTCTGTAGCCTCGGCGAAATATTCCTTATGATTGTTCAATCCGTAATGGCGAACGGTGCGACCGGTATAAAGCATTACCTTCTCATAAATGCCTGCCTTCTTTGCCGCCTCGTAAGCTTCAATGATCTCCTTGTTCTCAAAACTAAGCACCTGATTATGATAGGCATGGGCTAGTTCATGCATGATCACATAAGGATGTTTAGCCCACATCCCCCGATCATACAAAGCCCTGGCACGCGGAATATGCACATGCTTCACCAGCGCGGGATCATGGCGATTAGCGCGCAGCCAGCTGACGCTGGGATGGTATTGCATATTGCCCAGACGTGGGTTGTTTAGTTCCAGTCGAATGGGCAGTCTTTGCAATTCCTTCACCTTAGCCTCGGGCAAAATAAATTTCACGCGCTGCAAATGATTCGCCAGCGCCACAAAGGCTTTGTCAGCAACGGCTTTGTTTTTCTTTTCCAGTAGTTGCGGCTCAACGGCAATTGTCCAACCTTCCACATCTTTTTTGACGGGTTGGTAAAATTCTGATTTTGGGTCCGCAGCGGACAATGCCATCGCGGCGGACAGTGAAAGGAAGATGCAAATTTGTTTATTCATTGGTGGGGCTAAGCTAGCAGCCGCTCCGGCGGGTATCAACCCTACTCTAGCGTACATAAAGACGAGCATTGGCTGCGCGGTAAAGATATCATAGGCTCGCGCGCATGGAACATCGGGAGCTAAACCATGTGGCACTGCACGTGGCGGACGTGGCGGCGAGCTGCGAATTTTATGAGCGCGTGCTGGAACTAAAACCCATGACACGGCCGACCTTCAAATTCCCCGGCGCGTGGTATCGACTGGGTGTCACACAGGAATTGCATCTCATCGGCAACCGCACAGATCCTGTGCACAGCGGCAATCGCGGCAACCATTACGCACTGCTAATCGACGACATGGACGAATGGGAAGCGCACCTGCAAAAGCTGGAAGTACCGTATCGCGAACGTCGCACGCGGCCAGATGGAGCGTTTCAAATATATGTGAAAGATCCCGATGGCCACACCATCGAGCTATGCACCTCACCGGTGGTGGTAAATTAATTTTTACGAAATCGCAACCAAGCTAGTCCCGGCTTAGCCACACGGAACTGGACTAATCGCCGATGCTCTACTTCAGTGACGTACACGGTGCGACCATCGGGTCCACCGAAGCAGAGGTTGCTGGGCTTGGCTCCGAGCACGTCAATCTCGCGCAGGATTATTCCGGCGGGTGACAGCACCACCACCGTGCCTTTGCCGTGACGGGTGATGTACAAATTGCCGTCGATGTCGCAGCGCATTCCGTCGAAACCAAAGTCGGGAAATTTTTTCAGCAGCTTCTTATTGGCCAGCGAACCGTCGGGCTGGATATCGAACACCCACACGTTACGCTGCACGCTTTCGTTGACGTAAAGCTTTTTGCCGTCCGGGCTCACTTCGATGCCGTTGGTGGTGCCCATATTTTCAGCGAGACGCGTCACGGCACCATCGGTGTCGATGCGCCATAGTTGGCCGGTTTTCTCTTTCCAGTTGGGGTCGCTGGCAAAGAGCGTTCCATCGGGCGCGATAGCGAGGTCGTTGGGTTGGTTCATCCTTGGCTCGTGCGCGAAGACTTCAATTTTCCGTGTGGTGGGATCGATGCGCAACACGTTATGCCCCGTGTAATCGGCCACATACATTTTACCTTCACGATCAAACCGAATACCATTGCCAATGCTTGCGCCCGGCAGCGTGACGAACACCTCCGACACGCCGGCCGGCGTGATGCGGCCGATGGTGTGTTGAGCCTTGAAATTGACGGCGAAAATGTTGCCCGCCAAATCACAGGCCGGCCCCTCGATGCCGGCGGTGAAGGCGTTGGTGACGGTGAGCGGCGTCGCCGTGTACAAGGGATCAGCTGATTTAAAGAAAGGGCATTGGCAGGCTACGCCCAGTAAAAGGAGGACGACGAGAAGGACAGTTTTCATTCGCGAGAGTGTCGACGGCGCACATCAAGAAATCAACATTTGCGCGGCATTTTATTTTGCCAATCGATTAGGGCGACTCCATCGAATGCGCGCCAGCAGCAAATCGCCGCGTGCATTTTTTTTGGGCATCCATTCACCCACAGTTACCCATGATTCGTCTGGACCAGCGTTGGTCACGTTGAAATTTCCCATTAACGCCACGTTATTGGGATCGTTCACGCCATCACCCACCAGCGGCAGCACCACGCGCTCAGTGGATCTGATCAGCCGCCGAGTGAGCACGTCCACCTGCGCCACGTACAACGGCGCACGCCAGCGGATGATTCCGGTGTTGGATTTGTCTTTGCGTGTGTACACCAAAAACAACCCATCCGAGTGCGTGAGCCAATGTTGTTGCGTGGTGGACATCGTGACCGGAGCGCCATTGTCCCAAACCCATGGTTGCTTGGGTTCCCAATTAAGGCCATCGGAGCTGACGCTTTGGTAGCCGTGATCGTCCTCGGCGCGAATGGTGATGTAAAATTTCCCGCCAAACTGCGTGATCGATGGCTCCAACAAACCACGCTTGTGCGCCAGCTTCAGCGGCGGCCCTACTTTTTTGATGCTCAACTTTTCGCCATCGAACCCGCACAACACACCCGCCACCGATCGATGCGTCGGTTTGTCTCCAAAGGTAAAGGCCAATAGGATGTCGCCATTGGGCAGCACCACGCGCTGACCGCAGTTGTTGGAGTAAATGAACGCGCCACGCGGATCGTTCCATTCCAAGATGCGCCGCTTGGACCAAGTGCCATCCGACCGGCGCACGGTGTACACCGGATAACGCGCCAGTTGATCGCCGCGCGCGAATTTTGGGCCCTTGTAAAAAACAACGTGGCCCATCGCTAAAATAGTTTTGGTGGGTGGATGATATTGGGGCACCACATCGCACACTCCAGCCATCAACCCGGGATGCTTCGCTACGGGAACGCGGCCCAACGAAGGGATGGGACGGAACTTGGCCCAAGTCTTTCCCAGATCAGAAGATTCGGACCAATGCACCGGCCCAAAATAATCCGAGCCGCCGATGGATTGCACCGTCATGAACGCGTGCGATGCTGCCGGCCTTTTGCCGGGCACGCGACAGGCGCGTGGATGAAACCAAGTGGTCGCCTTACCATCGCGGTTTTGGCGGACGACTTGTTTTTCAATCGAGGCAATCAGCCCCGTCTCCGCGCAGAGAGCGGTCAGTGAAAATAGAAACGAAAAGAGCAACAGGCAATGACGGTGCATCGGCAAAGCCTCTGTGCGTTTGCGAGCTCGGTCAAGTCCGCCGATTAACCGTTGGCGATGAGCAATGGCTTGTCGCCGCGCTCGATGAGGTCTTTGCAGAGGCTGCCGGTGAAAAATTCCACCACGCCGCTGCTGCCATGTGCACCGAGGGCGATAAGGTCAAAGGACTTGCTAAAATCCGAGTTGAGCAATTCACGGATGTCGCCCGATTCGGTTTTCACTTCCACGTGTTCAAAACCGTGCGAGCGCAGGAAGCCGGCGGATTTGGTGAGCAACTCGATGCTGCCGTTTCCGCCATCCGAACAATGCAAAAGCGTGACGCGTACCTTGGAGCGCCCGTAGAGCCGCGTGAACTGCCGCAGCGCGCGCATAGAATGGAGGCTGCCGTTGAGGGCTATCAGCGCGTCGAATTCATCGTCCGGTTTCCAGTCCAATGGCACGGCGAACACCGGCGCAAGTGAGCGGTCCATAATCGTCTCCAACGAATCGCCCGGCTCATCGTCGTCCGTGCCGTACTCGCCATCCGCGCCCGCGCCACTGCCGTAGGTGAAAAATGTGCGCAAGCCAATCACCACGCAGTCGAAATAATTGGACTCCTCCAAAATGGATGCTGCCGGTGAGCCCTGCATTTCGAATTCCGTGTGCCGCACGCCCGCCGCTTCGCAACGCGCGCTGAAGTTGGCCAGCAAACCCTCCATCAACTCGTGGTACTCCGCTTCCTTGGCGGCGATGCTCGTCTTGGCAAACTTCATCGCACCCAAGGGCACGGCGCCTACCGAGCGCGAGATGCCCTCCGCATCCAGCACCACCAACCCTTCCAAGCTGGCATCGTGGTGCTTGGCAAGCCAGCATGCGTAGTCGATGGCGGAGTCGGTGTAAGTGGATTTATCGAGACAAACCAGTATACGATTAATCATGGCAATGGTTGGACGCAAATGGGCTGCGCCCGTGTGTGTTTATTAAAACCATATTTTTTGATTAAACTCAATCCTTAAATCCGCGTAAAAACAATTCGTCCCCTTGGTCGTGAAACCATTGATTTAGGGACTGCCGCATACGCTGCAGTCGCGCGCGGCGTACTGGCGAACGCGACAGGTCATTGAGCTCGTGCGGATCGTCCGTGAGATTGAAAAGCTGATGCCGACCGGTCTTGAGGTAAAAAATCAGCTTCCAGTTTTCCACCCAAATCATCCGCTGCGCATCCTGAAAATAACCGTAGCCCGCCGAATGCACATTCTCCCGCTGCCCCCGCAGAAGAGGCGCAAGGCTTCTGGCCTCCACGGACTTTGGGATGGGCAAGCCCGCCAGATCGCATACGGTGGGAAACATATCCCTCAAAAATCCAAATGCCGGCACACGCTGGCCTTTGGCAATGCCGGGGCCGGAAATGATGAACGGAACACGGATGGTATGGTCGTACATATTTTGTTTACCCATCAACCCGTGACTACCGAGAGCCAGCCCGTGGTCGCTGGTAAAAATGACAATCGTGTTGGCCAGCCGACCATCCGCACGAAGCTGGTCAAGCATTCGGCCGACTTGTTGATCGATGTGATCCACCACCGCGTAATAAACCGCCAACTCGTCGAGAACATCCGCCTTCATGCGCGGCCACGGCAGCAACGCCTCATCACGGCCCTTGAGGTTGCCATGGTCGAAGGGGTGCTCGGGCAGGAAATTTCCCGGCAGTTTCATTTTCGCTCGTGTGTATTTCCCCTCATAGCCCGGCGGAACCACCAGCGGATCGTGCGGACCGGTAAAATTCACGTGCAGAAAAAACGGCTGCTCCGTCTTGCGTTTCAAAAACTCCAGCGCGCCATCGGCAATATACTTGTCCGTCAATGGCGTGAGGCCGATGCCCTTTTGCAACTCCGGCTTGCCTTTTGAATTTTTAAATGTCCAATTTCGATAACCGGTAATCGGCCGACCCTTGCGGCCACGAATGACTTCACCTCTTTTCCAAGTGCCCCCACCGCTGCTGAAAAGCCCGCACGTTTCGTGATACCCGCGCGTGGTGGGCTGGCCGTCATTCATCCACTTGCCGCTGTACCACGCGCGATACCCCCCCGCTGCCATCGCCGCCGGCCACAAAGTTAGCTTGGGGTTGATGCGTTCGCCGCCCAAACCGCGCACGCCATTGCGGTAGCCGGTGCAGCCGGTGAGAATTTCCGCGCGGCTCGGCACGCAGAGCGGGTTGGAGCAAATGAAGTTCTCAAACACCGCTCCATTTTTCACCAGCCAATCGAGATGGGGCGTATCGATGCGCGTATTGCCCAGCGCACCAATAGTGTCCGACCGCTGGTCGTCAGTGACGATGACTAAAAAATTCGGCTTCGCCGCCCACAACGGCAGCGCCAGAAGCCACAGCGCAATCAGGCATCGCATCAAAAAAGGATGCCGCCGTGCGCGAATATTTGCATCAACTTTTTTCCGCGCCCACCCAGCACCGCACTGTTCCCAGCGGCACTTTTGCCCACGCGCGTTCGTGCAAATAATAAATCAACATCTTCGCCACCACTTCCACCGCGCCAATCTTGAGTGCGGTTTTCACGTCGCCCACGATGAAATACGCGATGGCGATGGTGGTGAGCGTGGCCAGCACACGCCAGCTCAGCGCCTTGAGCACACTGCGCAGGCGCGATTCGCGAATGACTTCGGTAGATTGCGTTTCTGATTTGGCGGCGTCCATGCGCGGAGTCTACGCTAAATCGAAGTCCGTGAAAATCTCCGTGTGCGTCCTGCTTTTCAAAACCCGAGCAAGCGGTGTGTCGCCATCGTCCGCGAGTGAAGCGCCCAAGGCTTCCTTTTTTCCTTCGCCCGCGGCGAGCACCCACACCTCGCGCGCGGCGGCGAGCGCGGGATAGCCCAGCGTGATGCGGCGCGGCGGCGGCTTGGGACCGGTGACGGCACGATAAACCGCTTGAGTTTCCATCGCCTCCGTGTCGCCGGGAAAAATCGACGCCACGTGGCCATCCTCGCCCAAGCCGAGAAAAACCAAATCAAGAACCGGTTGGCCGGCCTCATCCAAATCCGCGATGCGGCAAATCTCTGCTTCGGCCTGTTGCACGGCAAAGGCTTCGCCGCGTTCGGTGAGAATGCGATGCACCTGCGGCTCGGGCACTTTCAACGCCAGCAACAACCGCACAGCGGCGATTTTAAAATTACTCTCTTCATCCGTTGACGAAACGCAGCGTTCATCGCCCCAAAAAAAATGCGTGTTTGCAAAGGCATCTTCCGAAGCTTGGGAGACTACTTCCGCGTATAATAATTTGGGAATGCGCCCGCCCGAAAGTGCCACAGTAAATAAGTCGCGAGCGGCCATAGCATCGAGCCATCGCAAAGCCGCTTCGCGAGCGAGGTCTTCGGCGCTGTCGAACGTACTCAGGGCGTGATTCATTTTGCGGGCTGGGGATTGTGCCACACGTGGCCGTCCTGCGCGAGGAGGTCTTCCGCCGCCTCGGGCCCCCACGTGCCAGCCGCATAAAATTCACGGTTACTCAACACCTCGCCGCCCCAACCGGCGCGAATGGCATCGACAAATTGCCACGCGGTTTCCACTTCATCGCGCCGAATAAAGAGTGTGGCATCGCCTGCCATCGCTTCGAGCAACAGGCGTTCATACGCTTCAGGCGTGTACGCGCCAAATTCTGCATCGTACCCGAAATGCATCCGCACCGGCCGCGTAGCGATGGTGGTGCCAGGGACTTTACCATTGAAGCGCAGGGAAATTCCTTCGTCTGGCTGCAGCCGCAGTGTTAGTGCGTTGCGATCGAGATCGAGATTGCCCTGCGCGGCAAAAAGCACGCTGGGTGTGGGCCGAAATTGCACGCGCACTTCGCTGGCGCGCAGCGGAAGGTTTTTCCCGGTGCGCAAATAAAACGGCACACCGCTCCATCGCCAATTGTCGATGAACAGTTTGAGCGCAGCATAGGTTTCCACATTGCTCTCGGGATTCACTTTTTCTTCCTGGCGATAGCCCGTGCGGTTTTCACCATTCACCGTGCCGGCAAAATACTGACCACGCACGACTTGTTGCGCCACCGCCTCAGGCGTCATCGGGCGGATAGATTTGAGCGCCTTCACTTTTTCATTGCGGATATCCTCGGCCGCCAGCGAGGGCGGTGGCTCCATGGCCACCAGCGAAAGGATTTGCAGAAGATGATTTTGCATCATATCGCGCATCGTGCCGGCCTCTTCAAAATAACCGCCGCGACTGCCCACGCCGATGTCCTCACTCACCGTGATTTGCACGTGCTCGATGGCCTCGCGATGCCAGAGTTGTTCGAAGATAGCGTTGGAGAAACGGAACATCATAATGTTCTGCACCGTTTCCTTGCCGAGATAATGATCGATGCGAAGGATCTGTCGCTCGCGCGCGTGCTTCACCAGTCGGGCGTTGAGTTCGCGCGCGGATTGAAGGTCGTGCCCGAAAGGTTTCTCCACCACCACGCGCTGCCAAAACTGGTCGCCCTCTTCCCAGCGATGCAGAAGCTTGGCCTCGTGTAAATGATCCACCACATCGCCAAATAAGCTCGGCGAAATGGCGAGGTAAAAAATCAGATTATTGGCGAGCTGTTCGTTATCAAAATCCGCCAAGCGCGTCCCCAAGCTCGCGTACGCTTCCGCATCAGTGAGATCGCCGCGATGGTAAAAGAGATTTTTTGCAAAGGCCTCCCACTGCGCGGCATTCACTTCCGGCGAACGCGAGAAACGCTCGATGCCCGCCTTCATTTCCTCGCGCCAGCTTGCATCGGTCTTATC
>JAPKEI010000439.1 GCA_028872685.1 Verrucomicrobiota bacterium
GGCTGGCGGCTGTGGTGGGGCACGGTGGTGACGGCTGTGGGGTTGGGCTGGCTTCAGGTCTTGTGGCGCGCGGGTGCGCGGTGGGAATGGAATTCCGGTCGCACGACGCTGGGCTTTACGGCGGGGCTGGGGGCATTGTTAATCGGGCTGGCGTTTCGGGCTAATCCATTTTCGACGCTGCCCGCTGGGTGGCATTGGGCGGCAACCGCGCTGGCGTTGGGGGCGACAGGCGGGTCGCTGGTCATCATCGGCCGGTGGTTAAAAAAACGCCCCAAGAATACCCGCCCGCTGCCGCGCTGGATGCGGCCAGTGTTGATCACGGCGGGCATGGCCGCACTCTGCGCGGGCAGTTTTTATTTTGGCCGCCTGACGATGCCGCCGCCCAGTCCGTTTGACAACGCGCACTCGATGCTGGCGGACATCCCCGCCGCGGAGTTGGAACAGCAATTGAACCGCGATTCGTTGCGGCTCAAAAAACTCGCCGAAGGGATGGATCATCTGCAGCAGAAATCGATTAAGCTGCACCAACGCATTGCCGATCGTATGAAGCAGGAGGGCACGGAGGATTATGAACCGGAGGAAAGCCGGCAAATTCGGCATCTGTTCATTCGCTACATCGGCTATCGCAAGGAGCTGATTCAGCTCGCGCGGGTTTATATCGGCTTCAAAAAAGTACAGGACGAACCCCTGCGCGACCGCTGCTTCCTCACCAGCTACGGCGCGGCAGCCGTGGCGTTGGAGGCGGGTCGGGAGTTTGTGGCGAAGTATCGCGACAACGACCACGCACGCGCCAAGCTCAACGAAGGCGAACCCGGCTGGCTCAAGCCCGGCCAATTCGAGATCGTTTACCACAGCGTAACCGACCGGCATCACCTGAAATTATTTGCAACCTACGGTGCGCATTTTGAAAAACATAGCGTGCGATGGAAGCGCGTAGGCTTGCCGGGCACGGATGTTACATGGCTGGAGGGCCGCATCCAGCTCGGACAGGACGCGGTGGAAAGCACCGATCTCGATCCAGTGCGCGCGTGGTTTTCGCGCATCGGGCGGCAGCTTGAGCAGGATGTGAACGTCCCGTTTTACGAAGCACAAAAAATGATGGCCACTTTTATGGGTGATACCCGTATCGTCCGGCGCGAGCCTTTCATCTCCGAGGATCTTATTCAGATGACGCTTGAAGATTCCAAAACCAAACTGTTGCCCGGCGACATCATACTCGAGCGGCGCAACTGGTATTTATCCAACGCATTCCTGCCCGGCTTTTGGCCGCACTGCGCGCTGTACGTCGGCACCCCCGCAGAGCTGAAAGCGATAGGCATTGATTATTCCAAACTGGACGCAGAAGCGCGCGCCGCGCATCAACGCCTCGAGCACAATCACCCGCGCGTGATCATCGAGGCCATGAGCGAGGGCGTCGTGTTCACCAGCGCCGAGCATTCGTTGCACGCGGATTACGTGGCTGTGCTGCGCCCGCGCCTCAACCGCGATCAAAGGGCCACCGTCATCCGTAATGCCTTCGGCTATCACGGGCGTGATTACGATTTTGGTTTTGATTTTTCCAGTGACAGCAAGTTGGTGTGCAGCGAGTTATTGTATTATTCTTTTGGGGACTTGTTGAAATTCAAACTCGAACCGGTGCTCGGCAAAAGAGTGGTGACGCCCGTGGGCATTATGAACAAGTACGTGAACGAACGCGGCACACCGAAGGCGCAGCTGGACTTTGTGTTGTTCCTCGACACGCCGCCCGGCAAACGCCGCGCCCACATCGCTGATGAAAGATCCTGCTGCGAATCCGCGACGCGGCCAAAAATATTTAACGAGTGAATCTGCGTGCGCAGGTCACACGTTGAACTTGAACAAAATCACATCGCCGTCCTGCACGACGTATTCTTTGCCTTCCTGCCGATACAATCCCTTTTCCTTAGCGGCCAGAA
>JAPKEI010000099.1 GCA_028872685.1 Verrucomicrobiota bacterium
GCCGCCTACCAAAACTGGAATGCCTTCACGCACGATCCCGAATGGAAGCGCGTGCTTGAGCGGCCGGAATTCCAACGCCTGCTCAGCGAACGCCCCACGAGCATTTTCATGACGGCTAATGATTATTCGGAAAAAGTTCCCACTCTCAGCACCAAGGTCGGTGGAATTTATGAGTTACGCACCTACACGGCTGCTGAAAATAAACTAAAGGCACTCAACGCACGATTCGCCAACCACACCACAAGAATTTTCACGAAGTACGGCATGGGTAATATCGGCTACTGGACCCCCTATGACCGGCCTGAATTAAAAAATACCCTGATCTACCTGATTCATCACGAGAGTCGTGAAAAGGCGGATAAAAACTGGCAGGCTTTCAGTGTAGATTTAGGCTGGAAAAAAGTTGCGCGTGACTCACAGCGTGAAGGGAAGTTGCTAATTAAGAAACCAGAAAGGCTGTATCTCAAGCCATTGGATTTCTCGCCATTGAGATAGTTATTCGTTCGATTCTTCAGGCGCAAGGATTTCCATTTTACTAATCTGCAGGCCAACTGAGTCCCAAAGGGAGTGACACCAGACGCTGCCAACCTTGAGGCCGAAGGGATTTTTTGCCAGACCCGCAGCCCATTTCTTTAATGAAGAATCCAACTGCCCTACACACTATCTAATAGTCCTTGGGCGGGAAAAGTTACAAATTTATCTAAAACATATGTAACTAATCGGTGCTTTCGGTCATAATATAGGGCAGACACAAGGCATGGACACCGCTAAATCATACTGGATACTGTCTTTAGCCGTCCTTTTGCTGATTACTAGTCTCCCTCTGTCTACTGCCGAAAAGAAGCCCGACAGATCCATCGAGGAGAAAACCAAAATCCATAGGCTCAACACCAAGCAACGTTCGGCCTACGATGCCTTCGTATACCTGAACCGCATTCCCGCTAAAGCAGATGAAGGTGAGGAGATACTCGATTTCACGGCACGCGTTTACAGCCTGCTAGCCAACCAGGAAGGGCGGGTCCTGATCAAGCTCCCCAAGGGCATGGGGCGCGAGGCGTATCTTGGATACAAGGCTTTCCTGAGCACCGATGCCAAGGTGAGCAACGGCAACTGCGTCACCTGCCATGCCCCGGAAAATTTTACCGATTTAAAAAAACACGTAGTGAGTCAAGGCGGCAAGGCCCTGCCCTCTCCGTCACTGCGTAATCTGGCCAAACGCAAGGTGGATATCGCCAAAGTGCTGCAATCCAAACTCGCCGCAGCCAAGGAGCCCGATGCATCGAATGATTATAAGTTAATGAAGCTGAACAAAACCGACCTCACACATCTCGAAGCGTTTCTTAAGCAGCTTAATGACGTCGACGACAAAACTTTCCGGGAACTCATTCTTAAATCCAAGGTTTTGGATACCTCAATAGAGTAACATGAAACAAAAACTCACACTTACACTCGCGGCCCTCGCATTGTCGGCCTGGTTGGTGGACGCCAAGGAAATTCGCGGCAAGGTCACAAAAGACGACAAGGGCGTTGGCGGCGTATTTGTCTCCGCGCACGACACGGAAAACCGCAAGGCCACTGGCGTATTCACCGCAGCCGACGGCTCCTACACCATCGACGGACTGCGCCAGAAAGATTACCGGGTGCGCGCACGGCAAAAAGGTCTGAACGATGTTTGGCTCGACGACATCACCGCCGGCACAAAAGGTGTCGAAATCAAGATGACGAACGCTACCGGCTGGAAGCTGGAACGCCAACGTACGGCCGATAGTGCCTTTGGCATGCTCAAATTTGATAACTCGAAGGATAAGTTAAATTTCAAGATGTTCTGCACCTACTGCCACCAGGTCGGTACCGTACCTTTTCGTACTCCAGAACAACCGGTAGATTGGGAAACCATGATCCGGCGAATGGATGGCTTTGGAGGCCTCTATCGACATTCTCAAAAAACCATTATTAAACGGCTTATTGATACCTATAAAGATGATGCTGTGGATAGTTGGCCCAAATTTGTTCCTCCACCCGCACCCACTGGCGCCGCGACCAAGGCGAAGATCACCTGGTGGGAGATGGGCAAGCGCTACGAGTCGCAATACCACGACATCGATCTCAGTCCGGATGGTCGATTGGTTTATGCGGTTAATATCACCAAAAATTACATAGTGACTGTGGACACCAAGACTGACAAACAGGTTTACAAGAAATTCCCGCGCGGCTCTTACGGAGCGCATTCCATTGAGCCGGACAACGACGGCCACATGTGGGTCACCATGTGCGCCTCCGGGCAGATGGCTAAGTACGATATCCATAATAAGGAGATCGAGGTATACAGCAGTGCTGAGGCGCCGGCCAAACGCGGTGGTTATCCGCACACATTGCGTGTCAACCCACAGGATCCTGAGGGGCTCATCTGGTACACTGATGCCGGGCGCAACTCAGTGTTTTCGCTTCACCCGAAAACAAAGTTTGTAAAGGAGTATCACCTCTTAAGCGCCAACCAGGCCGTGGCTGCCGGCAAAGGCGAGAGCCGAGGCATCACGCCCTACGGCATCGACTTCTCACCGGTCGATGGGATGATCTGGTACAGCAAGCTCAATGGAAACCGAATCGGGCGCATTGATCCTAATGCTCCTGATGGTGACATCAAGGAATGGAACCCGCCCTTCCGCGGCCCACGCCGACTTCATGTAGCTCCTGACGGCATCATCTGGGTGCCGGGTTTTGCATCAGGCGTTTTTGGAAAATTCCATCCAAAGACAGAGAAATGGACTGTTTACGATCTTCCCAACAAAGATAACCAAATCCCCTACGCGCTGAACGTAGCTCCCAATGGCATGGTATGGATTTGTGGTACGGGCAACGACACCATTCACCGATTCAATCCAAAGACTGAAGTCCTCGTGACATACCCCCTACCCAACCGCGTTAGCTACACGCGCGAAATCGAGTTCGACTCTGACGGTAATGTTTGGGTCCCAACGAGTGGACCCTCGCGTCATATGGAAACCGGTTATGGGGCGATCATTAAGATTGAGCCCAATGACCTTAGTGACGTCGGCGGCATCAAGCTCAAGGGCTACATGCCCGATCGAAGCAAACTCACCTATGAACAACCAAGACCCGTCAACTACAATGGCTCCAACGCCAAGTTACTTGCCAAGATTGCCCGAGCCCGACTCCCACAAGCCTACCTCAACGGCAAACACCAGCCCTATGTCGATGCACGCATGAAGAATCTGACCAACCAACAAAAAACCCGTATCAATGCTCTCTGGCAGGAGCAGCGCAAGGCTGACCCGGACATGCCCAATGCCGGTCAATCTTTTGTTCGGATCATGGAATACATAGCCAAGAACGGGAAATAACCATGCGTCTCCTTGCTCTCTTACTCGTTTCGACTGCGACTGTTATGGCTGCAGACGTATCTGGCATCATCAAGCTCGACGGCCCGCAGCCCAAGCGACCGCCGTTACCGCTCACGCCTGAAAGCCGCAAGCTGTACGAAGGACGCCCCTATCCGCGCGACGAAGTGGAATTAGTCAGCGCCAAGGGCGAAATCCAGAACGTCTTTGTCTATATCTACAAAGGCCTACCCACCGAAAAGACCTACACTGCGCCGGAAAAACCCGCCCTACTCGATCAGCAACGATCTATGTTTCGTCCTCGCATTCAGGGTCTGTTCGTCGGCCAAGACTTCGCGATGCGAAACAGTGACCCTATCATTCATAACGTGCGCTCGCTTTCGCAGGAAAACCGGCCCTTCAACATCGCCCAACCAGCCGGCACTCCAGACCGCTTAAAGCAATTCAGCGATAAAGAGGGCCCCATCGAATTGCGCTGCGATTACCACCGCTGGATGCGCGCGTTTATTTTCGTGATGGAGCATCCCTTTTTCGCTGTTACCGACTCACAAGGACGATTCACCATCAAGAACCTCCCACCCGGTGAATATACGCTTGCCACTTGGCACGAGTCCTTCGGCAAAAACAAGCAGATCATCAAGGTCGGCGGCGGTGGCTTAAAGGGCGTAACCTTTACATACAAGCCGAAACAGAAACTAAACTTCGAATGAAAACCCCATATCAATTCCTTGCTCTGATCGTCCTTGTCGTATTTACGCAGCTGGAACTCACTGCCGCCCCAAAGAAGCTCGGCTACCCATCATTCTTGAGCCCGCACGCTCGGCCGATTCTCGCGCACGAGGGCCGCGTGTTTGTGGTAAATACACCATCGGATACCGTGGAGGTGATCGACGCAAAATCGCATAAAATTACCCGCCGTATTAATGTGGGTATTGATCCAGTGAGTCTTGCGGTGCGTCCCGATGGGAAGGAACTGTGGGTAGCCAATCATGTTTCCGATTCGGTCAGCGTGATTGACATCAATCCAAAAAGCCGCACCTACCTGCGCGTGGTAGACACGGTTCAGGATTTTGACCTGCGAACCAAGGCGACCCGCTTTGATGAACCGGTAGGAATTGCCTTCGCCAACAATGAGAAAGCCTATGTTGCCCTTTCTTCGGAAAACAAAATCGCCATCATTGATGTGCGCACCCGCAAGGTAAAACGCCATCTGAACATTACCGCCCAAGATCCACGTGCTATGGTAGTGCGCAATGGCAAACTCTATGTCATCCCCTTTGAATCAAATAACAAAACTCAACTCTCTGGCGGTTATAAAATTGACGGGAAGCTAGTCACGTTTAATGCCCATGAACATTCCATCGCCAACAATAATGTTCTCTCTCTTGGGCATAAAACCGATATCGTGAAACATCCACGCGTGCCTGACCGCGACCTGTATGTCTTCGACACCAAGACAGATCGGCTTATTGAAACAGTCAGCACTCTCGGCACCCTACTCTATGGGTTAGCGGTGGACTCAAAAGGGACTGTATTCATCGCGCAGACTGATGCCCGTAATGATGCCAATGGCCGCGCTGGAACCAAGAAGCATGGCCTCAAGGAACTGGAAAACAGGGCCTTCCTCAATCAGGTTACCCGCGTTTCATTCAATGGCAATAATGCCCAAAAACCTAATTTCTTCAACCTCGAGCCACTTCCCCCCAAGCACCCCAAGCCTGAAGAAGCACTAGCCACACCATTCGCGATTCAAGTGAGCGAAGATGATTCTACACTGTTCGCCACTTCGGCCGGGTCGGACAAGCTTTTCACTCTGGATGCATCCACTGGTGAAATTCTTGGCCGTGTTTCAGTAGGCGCCGTACCGCGCGGCATTGCCCTGAACGGAAAACAAGCTTGGGTGCTCAATGCTGTAGCGAACACAGTTTCAGTTGTAAACGTCGAAGATCATGCGGAAATGGCAATTCTGCAGACTCTTAAGCTACACGACCCCTCGCACCCCGCATTCAAGCGTGGCCGCATTGCTTTCAACACAGCAAAGGGCTCCACTACACGAACCTTCTCCTGTGCCAGCTGTCACCCCGATGGCCATACGGACCAACTCCTCTGGGTACTAGCCACGCCAATTGTTACGCGAGGCACTCAAATCATGCCCCGTTCCACCATGCCCTTGCGGGGACTGCGAGACACAGCTCCATTCCACTGGGACGGCATTCCCGGCGACCCCTATGGCGGTATCAACAGCGCCAGCATTCGCCGCCACGTAAAGCCCAATAGCAGCGTTGATGTGCCGGAGAGTCAGACGAGACATCTCATCGATGGCGGTCAAGCTAACACCATGGCAATGGTGGGCGATAAAACAATGAATGATGAGGGCAAGGCTGGATTACTTTCCAAAGCAGAGCGCGATGATATGGCAAAGTTTTTACTTAACGTCACCTATCCGCCCGCGCAACGCCGCGCATTTGATAACGAGTTATCCGAACGCGCACAGGAAGGCTTCGAGTTGTTTCATATCAAGGGCGATAACGACCCTTCCAAGCGTCGACCCAATGTCTGTGGTGACTGCCACCGGATGCCCTTCTGGGTAAGCAGCAACACACCGGGCACCGGCATGGATGCCCCCACATGGCGTGGTGCCTACGATCGTTTCTTAATTCTGCCCCAAGGACGCCTGAACATTATTGACTTCGATTTCTATCGACGTGTAGCAGAAGCGGGAAACACCGAGCGAAGGATTTGGCAGTTTTCCTGGGGTGGACGGCGCCGTTTCGATCCCATTTGGGATATGGTACTTGAGGGCAGCACCGGTTTCTCTGGTTCTTTTGCGCGGCAAGTTACGTTAAACCAAAGCACTGCTAAAGATATACTCACCTCCAGCTTGCTAAGTGCATTGGAATCTGCCGCTGGAGAAGGCGGTGTGGTGCTGCAATGCGAGGGAATTATTCTAGAGGATGAAAAACCCAATCCCGTGGTGCTTCAGTTTGATGATGGATATAAGTCTATTGGCAGGGGTCGTACCTACTCACGTCCCCAGTTGCTCAAACTTGCATCCGAGGGCAGATTCATTGGCACCTTCACTGGCCGCCACGGTGAAAACGCTGACTACGATCATCCACAACCTGCCCTTTGGACACTTGGACCAATCCACTCACAAAGCGGTCGACAAAAATTTCCAGAGCTCGCAGGCGATAACAAAACAATGACGCTCAGTGGACGACACGTCCGCGAAGGTGCCCGCATACTCATCGATGGTCATAAGGTCGAGGGATCTATGAAAATAGGAGGAAAAGACCGCCTCGAAATTACCCTCACAAAATTACCGACCATCGGCATGCATTTCCTGCAGGTACAAAACCCGGGCGGCTTGTTCAGCAACGACTTCATTTTTCATGTCACCGCGGATACCGACCTACAGGAGGCCTTGGGAACCGCCGTGCGAATCGGTGACCGCTCCGTTGTACAGGAGACGCTCGCTGCGGGTGCCAACCCGAATCAACCAGTAGAAACAGGGAACACCGCTCTCAGCACGGCGGCGTTCCACGGCCAATTGGATGTAATGCGACTACTGCTCCAAAAAGGCGGAAAGGTCAATGCCACTAACGAAGATGGCAATACACCCCTGCATGTGGCCGCCTTCATGGGCCGCACAGAGATAGTGCAACTGCTCCTCGCGAAAGGTGCAAGTATCACTCAACGCAACGGTCGGCGCGAAACGGCAATTGATACTGTAAGCGGCGCATGGTCCGATGGACTGGCAGACTTTTATAAGCGTCTGAATCAAAGCGCGACGCATAAGGTGGACCTGGAGCAAATCCAGAAGCTCCGCCCACAAATAGTCAAGATCCTGCGCGAGCACGCAGCCAAGGAACGTCGCTAAGCAGTGATGCCGCGTTTCATTCTTCAAGCCGCCCTGTGTCTCGCATTCCTCTGGGCCAAGCAAACTCAAGCCGCGGCGAAGCCGAACATACTGTTCATAGCAGTAGATGACCTCAATGACTGGGTCGGATGCCTAGGTGGCCATCCACAGGCCAAGACTCCGAATATGGATAAACTGGCCAAGCGCGGCATCCTTTTTGAACAGGCCTACTGTGCCGCGCCCTTGTGTAGCCCATCGCGCACGGCGATTATGACCGGCCTTTCCCCCTCCAACACCGGCATCTATGGCAACCTCAATTGGTTTCGGGATCTGCCACAGTATAAGGATTGGGTGACGTTGCCGCAGTACTTCCGCCAACACGGTTACCTCGCCTGGGGCGGCGGCAAACTTTACCATCAGGCGCATGGCAAGTTCTCTGATGCAGGTGCGTGGGATCATGTCTATTCCACGCGCACAGGCGCCGTTCCTCCTCCAAAGAGCAACCGCTACAAGCATGGACTACGCCCCAAGTTCGAATCCAATCCGATCCTCGCCCGCCTAATCGACTGGGGACCAACCGATCATCCCATCGAAGCCAATCCCGATTGGAAGACCGCCGATGGCGCTGCCAAGTTCTTGCAACGAGATCACGACAAACCTTTTTTCCTCGGTTGCGGCATCTACCTGCCACACCTTCCCTGGTATGCCCCGAAAAAGTTCTTCGATTTGCATCCACTCGAAGATATCGAGCTTCCACCGTACAAAGCAGATGACTTTGAGGACATCCCCGCCACTGGAAAACGCATGGGCGAACGTCACATCAAGCACATCCGTAAAAGCGGCAAATGGAAGGAAGCCGTACAGGCCTGCCTGGCCGCCGATTCCTTTGCTGATGCCTGTGTGGGTCATGTACTGAACGCCCTAAAGAAAAGCCCACATCGAGATAATACGATTGTGGTGCTCTGGGGCGACCACGGCTATGACGTGGGTGAAAAGAAATTTGCCAAGTCAGCCCTCTGGGAACAAACCACGCGCACCCCACTCATCATTCATGTACCCGAAAAACTGGGCGGCAACACCAAAGCAAAAACCTGCAAGCGCCCCGTGAGCTTACTCGATCTCTATCCCACGCTCATTGAACTCTGTGGTCTGCCCAAGAACCCCAGGATCGATGGCCGCAGTATTGCCCCCTTGATACGTAACCCGAAAGCTGCGTGGCCTTATCCTGCAGTGATCACCCATTCACCCCACTGGGTTGGCCCCAATCATGCCGTTCGTTCGGAGCACTTTCACTACATCCACTATGGTAAAGGCGGCGAAGAACTCTATGAGGTGGCCAAGGACCCCCACCAGTGGCACAATCTTGCCAACGACCCCGCCCACGCCACCACCAAGGCTCAATTAAAACAATGGCTCCCGAAAAAGAACGCTCCTCATTTCCGCGCGGACAAGCAATAAAGCGAATTGCTTTCCTGTTCCTCGTGTGGGGCTTGGCGTGGGGACCTCTCCAAGCCCAGAGTTCAAAACCCAACCTTATCCTGATCATGGCCGATGATCTCGGTTATCAGGATCTTTCCTGCTACGGGAGCACAAAACACAAAACCCCGGTACTCGACAAGTTGGCGAAAGAGGGAATCCGGCTGACCAGTTTTTATGCAGGCGCCACGGTCTGCACCCCCTCAAGAATGGCGCTGCTAA
>JAPKEI010000440.1 GCA_028872685.1 Verrucomicrobiota bacterium
GAAGGAAACGCTTTTTTCCCATTCAGCACTTTATCGTCGCATACCAGATGAACTGAAGAATCGGCTGCACAGGTTTACCAAATATTTTTTAACAGAAGTTGAGTTTAATGGAGGGCTAGTTGGTGATTTTGGCGAGGACGAAATGGTCTTGGTTGCCGGTGAAGCTTGTGTGCTCATCTTGGGTCGTGATTATTGGGATTACAGGAAATTGAGTTTAGTGGAGTTAAGGAAATTTCCAATTCTAGATAACGAAGAGTTTACATTGCCATGGGAGCCAAATGCACATTATGCAGGACATGCGACCATTAATACGGTCCGGCTCCATTGGGACACAGCCTTACTTGATTCAAGTGAAGGTGCTTCTGGGAATAATCTAATCCTGCATGAATTTGCGCATATCATGGATTATGCAGATGATGGAACATGCCAAAGTATTCTCGGCAAAACGGGATCAGAAGAAGCCCACCAATGGGAGGCTTTGCTCGAGGAAGAATTCCCCAAATTGGTGGAAGCTCACAAACGTGGTGAAGACCACGTGCTTCCTCCTTATACAATTAAGTTGGCCCCGTCTCATGTCACAATGCGAGGGATCAAAGTGCAACGCCCAGAGTTCTTTTCTTGCGCGACCGAAGTATTCTTCGAAAAATCTGAACGACTACAAAATGAATGCCCCAAAATTTACGAAGCAATGAAGGCGTTTTATCGACTCGATCCGGCAGAATGGTGAGTTTTGAAGAAGCGTGAGGGTGAGTAAAGGACGGGGTTCTCCAAGGTGGAGGCTTCAAGTTGCACCTTTGACTTGCGAATCGGTTCCTGTCGGGTCGGTGTGATAACAGCCTTCCAATTTTCGGTCGTCCGGTCAAAATGCTGAAGCGCCTCAAATGAACGGGTTGACCATGAAACATGCATCATTATTAATAGCCTTAATTTTTGCCCCCGCCGCCATTACCGCAGCGCCGCCCAAGGGCTGGGAGACCCACTCGCCGCGCGAAGAGATTAGCCCTAAGTTTGAGCATCAGAATGGCGTGTTTAAGATTGATGCCAATGGTCGCAAGGGCGCAGTGGGCCAGTGGCAGGCACACTTTCCGGTGAAAGGCGGGAAGTATTACTGTTTTTCTGCGACACGAAAAACATGGGATGTCGATATTCAAAATGTGCATAGGCACATTGTCGAACGGTTGATCTGGCTGGATGCCGCCGGCAATAAAGTGCAACGTGATGAGCCGACTTATTCCTCTTACCGCCCCGGCACTGCGCCTAGGGCAGAGCCTGAGTTTCCCCGCACCACTGGTGCCATGACGCGCGGTGGTTGGGTTGAAGTGCTCGATATCTTTCGTGCGCCAAAAGCAGCTACACAGGTAAAGGTGGAACTTTTCCTGCGCTGGCTGGATGACGGACGGGTAAGTTGGCGACACGTCTCTATAAAACCAGTAGCTGAACCCAAGCCACGCAAGGTACGGTTGGCAACCGCTCATTTCAAGCCGCGCGCGGGTAAGACCAACGCCGAGAAATGCCGCCTCTTTGAACCGCTCATCGCCGAGGCAGCGAAAAAGAAGGCTGACTTTGTCGTGCTGCCCGAGACTCTCACATTCTTTGGCAGCGGCCGCACTTATGCCGAGTGCGCCGAGCCCATCCCCGGGCCATCCACGAAGTACTTCGGCACGCTGGCTAAAAAGCACGATCTGTATATCGTGGTCGGCCTCTTAGAGCGCGACAAAAACCTCGTCTACAACGTCGCCGTACTCATCGGGCCAGGCGGCAATGTCGTCGGTAATTACCGCAAGGTGTGCCTGCCGCGCGGCGAGATCGAGGGTGGATTATCACCGGGCACCAAGTATCCCGTCTTCCAAACCCGCTTCGGCAAGGTGGGTATGATGGTGTGCTACGATGGGTTTTTCCCGGAAGTCGCGCGCAACCTCAG
>JAPKEI010000001.1 GCA_028872685.1 Verrucomicrobiota bacterium
TCGCCCTCGCCGGTCATCCAATTCATCACGCCGCCCATAAACAGATCGGAAACACTCCCGATCCAAATAAAGCCCAACAACACCCCGGGAACAATTGCCAACAACATTCCAATTTTGCCCATACTAATACAGGCAAAAAAGATGATGAGCATCAACACCGAGGCGCCCACTTTGAACACCATCGGCCCCACTTGATCGTGTTCGTTCTTTTGCTGGCGATGGTGGTTCAGAAAGGTCGCGCCCACGAACAGCGCCAAGCCGCCCACCACGGATAAAAGACAAACCCAGCCCATCACTTACGTGGCGCGCGCAGGTCGAATTGGATTTGGGTACGCGCATCCGTCACATCATTGCGCAACTCCAACTCACGCAACTGCCATTCGTCTTCAAGTTTTTTGAAGGACTTGGCTTGAAACAATTTCACCCGCTTGGTTCCCCGATAGGCCTCGACGCAAAGCAACGCGCGGTTGTGAATTTCCACCCAACACTTTACGTGACTGTAACCGCCCGGCAAAACATTTTCAGGTTTACTCAAAAGGATGTTGCATGTTTCGCGCAAGCGCGACGCGCGACCAATCACTTGTTGGTTCGGCCATTGCAGAAATTCCAACCCCAAATCGCCCAAGGTGAAATCCGATCCGGCGAATATTTGATTCAATTCCGCGCCTTCCATCTTCTTTCCCTCCTTCGCATCCGGCGCGGTAAAAAAGTATTCGTTGGGTTTGCCTGGCGTCTTGCGAATCTGCAGCGTGCCTTTGGCGGTTTCAAATGTTTCCACCTGCACCGCGCCATCGACTTCGGCGCGGAAGGTCACCGCCACATTCTCGCGTTTGCCGCGCGGTTTGCGAATGCGAAGGTTGCCTTTGATTTCGTCTTGGTTCACCAACCTCATCCCGCGCAGACTTTCCGCCAACGCCACGCCCATCGATTTTTGCGCGGCGATATCTTTGGGCACTGTCGGCAATGGGTTGGCCTTTTCGGCGGCCTGCGCCAAGGTGGTGATAATAAAAAAAATGGAAATTCGTTTCATAGCATAGGGCCCTCGCCACAATTTAAGCCGAGGTGAAGCATCCCGCAAGGCAACGTTGTCCGATCCCAGCAGCGAGGCCGATGCCCCCGCTGAGTCATGGCGTGTTGAAGCACGCGCCAAGAAGATCAAGGGCGGCTACGCCACTCCTCAGCCCAACAGGACCTTTGCCCACCCATGTTGTGCCATAAACTTTATTCCCGTGGCGCTACTGTGCCAGTATGGCACTTTCTGTCGGGGTTGTTTTGAGAATTTGTGCTGTTTTCGCGAAAAAACGAATGGCATTGGATTTGCTTTATGGAGTTGTCTTTTCGTGCAGTGGCACAGTGGAAGGCAATTTGGAGAAATTTAATGGCGAAGATATTAGGCATTGATTTGGGCACAACGAATTCCTGCATGTCCGTGATGGACGGCGGGGAGGCGACGGTGTTGGAGAATTCAGAGGGCAAGCGCACGACGCCTTCGGTGGTGGCATTCGGCAAGGGCGGCGAGCGGCTGGTCGGCGATGCGGCAAAGCGACAGGCGGTGACGAATCCCGCCAACACGATTTATTCCGCCAAGCGGTTCATTGGTCGCAAGTTCAATGAGGTGAAAGAGGAATCCAAACGGATGCCGTACAATGTGGTTTCCGGCAGCAACGGCGACGCCGCCATCGAAGTGGAAGTGGACGGCGAAAAGAAAGCGTATAGCCCGCAAGAACTGGCCTCGATGGTGCTCGCCAAACTCAAGGCGGATGCGGAGATGCGTTTGGGCGAAAGCATCACGCAAGCGGTAATCACCGTGCCTGCGTATTTCAATGACACCCAACGGCAAGCCACCAAGGACGCGGGCAAGATCGCCGGCCTTGAGGTGTTGCGAATCATCAATGAGCCGACGGCGGCTTCGCTGGCGTACGGGCTGGACAAAAAGAATGAAGAGAAAATTGCCGTCTACGATCTAGGTGGCGGCACGTTTGATATTTCGATTTTAGAAATTGGAGACAAAGTATTTGAGGTGAAGGCCACCAACGGCGACACCCATCTCGGCGGTGATGATTGGGACAACGCGATCATCGATTGGGTTGCGGCGGAGTTCAAAAGCGAAAGCAGCATCGATCTCACCGGCCAACCGGATGCAATGCAGCGCATCAAGGAAGAAGCCGAGAAGGCGAAGATCGCTCTCTCCAGCACACAGACTTACGAAATTAGTTTGCCGTTCATCACGGCGGATCAATCCGGGCCGAAACACATCAAGGTAGAACTCACCCGCGCGAAGCTGGAACAGCTCACGGACAATTTGTTCGAGCGCACCACCGCTCCGGTGAAGGCGTGTATGCGTGACGCGGAACTCAGCTCCGGCCAAATTGACGAGCTCGTGCTCGTGGGCGGTATGACCCGTATGCCCCGCGTAGTGGATACCGCCAAGGCGTTGCTTGGCAAACAACCCAATCAAGGCGTGAACCCCGACGAAGTGGTGGCCATCGGCGCGGCAATCCAAGGCGGTGTGCTGAATAAAGAAGAGGGCTTGGACAGTGTTTTGTTGCTGGACGTAACGCCTCTTTCACTCGGCATCGAAACCGAGGGCGGCATTTTCACCAAACTCATCGAGCGCAACACGACGGTGCCGGCGAAGAAATCCAATGTTTTCTCGACTGCGGCAGACAATCAACCAGCGGTGGATGTAGTGGTGTTCCAAGGTGAACGCCCGATGGCGAGTGACAATAAAAAGCTCGGCAACTTCAAACTGGACGGCATTGACTCCGCTCCGCGCGGGATGCCGCAAATTGAAGTTAGTTTCGACATCGACGCCAACGGTATCCTCCACGTGAGTGCCAAGGATAAGAAAACGGGCAAGGAACAAAAAATTACCATCAAAGATTCCAGCGGTTTGTCAGATGACGAAATCGAGCAAATGAAACGCGAAGCTGAAGAAAACGCCGACGCGGACAAGGAACGGCAGGACCTCGTGGAAGCCCGCAACCAAGCCGACACCGGCGTGTACGCCGCCGAGAAATTGCTGAAAGAAAACGCTGAGAAACTTTCCGAAGACATTAAGACCAATCTCGAAAAAGCCACGGAAGATTTGAAGAAAGCACTGGCGGGCGACGATTTGGAAGCGATCAAGGCCGCCAACGAAAAATTGCAGGAAGCCATGCAAACGGCTGGCGCTGAAGTTTACAAAGCCAC
Organism: Verrucomicrobiota bacterium; assembly: GCA_028872685.1. Taxonomy (GTDB): domain Bacteria; phylum Verrucomicrobiota; class Verrucomicrobiia; order Limisphaerales; family UBA1100; genus JACNJL01. The sequence goes on from JAPKEI010000001.1 coordinate 3,193, forward strand.
CACGGAGGCTGAGCAAGCCGAACAAGCCGAAGGCGGACAACCGGAGGATGGTGAAGATTCTGAGAAAAAGGACGAAGGCCCGGTGGTCGACGCCGAGGTCGTTGAAGAAGAGAAAGCATAAATTTCCTGCGGCGGGTGTCGCAGGGGTTTCAATCACATCAACCCAAAACAAAAAAACACAGAAAAACCATGGCACTAAAGATTAAACCCCTTGGCGATCGGATCCTAGTGGAACCGGTTGAAGAGGCCGAAGTGAAAAAGGGCGGAATCATTATCCCTGATTCCGCGAAAGAAAAACCGCAGGAAAGCAAAGTCGTCGCGCTGGGCACCGGCAAGACGGACGATAATGGCAAGAAAGTTCCTTTCGAAGTGAAGAAGGGTGACATCATCTTGACTAACAAGTACGGCGGTACAGAAATCAAACTCGACGGCAAGGAATACAAAATCCTGAATCAGGACGACATCCTGGCAATCGTCGGCTAACCCCTATTATTTAAAGAAAGAAAAACATGTCAGCCAAACAACTTGTATTCGACGAAAAAGCCCGTCAGGGAATCCTGCGCGGTGTTGAAAAACTCGCCAAAGCGGTGAAAGTCACACTCGGCCCCAAAGGCCGCAACGTGCTCATCGATAAAAAATTCGGCTCCCCCACCGCCACCAAAGATGGTGTCACCGTGGCCAAGGAGATCGAACTGGAATGCCCATTTGAAAATATGGGCGCGCAAATGGTCCGCGAGACCGCCAGCAAAACCAGCGACGTGGCCGGCGACGGAACCACCACCGCCACCGTGCTCGCCGAGGCCATCTATCGCGAAGGCCTTCGCAGTGTAACGGCCGGTGCGAGTCCGATTCACATCCAGCGCGGTGTGCAAAAGGCCGTGGACGTCGCCGTGGCTCAGCTTGCCAAGATCTCCCAAAAGGTCACCAGCAAGTCTGAGATCAAACAGGTCGCCACTGTGTCCGCCAACTGGGAAACCACCATCGGCGAAATCATCGCCGACGCAATGGACCAAGTCGGCAAGGACGGCACTATCACCGTTGAGGAAGCTCGCTCCATCGAGACAACTCTTGAGGTGGTCGAAGGTATGCAGTTCGACAAGGGTTACCTCTCGCCGTACTTTATGACCGACGCCGACAGCCAAGTCGCCAAATACGAAGACGCCTACGTGCTGCTGTACGAGAAGAAGGTCAGCAACGTGAAGGACATCCAGCCCATCCTCGAGAAGGTTGTGGCGGCTGGCAACAAGCCGTTGCTGATCGTGGCTGAAGACGTCGAAGGCGAAGCTCTGGCCACCCTCGTGGTGAATCGTTTGCGCGGCACGCTCAAGGTAGTTGCAGTGAAAGCCCCCGGCTTTGGCGATCGTCGCAAGGCGATGATGGAAGACATTGCCATCCTCACCGGCGGCAAGTTCATCACCGAAGACCTCGGCGTAAAACTCGAAGGCATCGAAGTCGGCGATCTCGGCACCGTGACCAGCTTGGTTGTGGAAAAAGAAAACACCATCATCATCGATGGTGGTGGCAAAGCCAAAGAGATCAAAGGACGCATCGACCAGATCCGTCGTCAGATCGAAGAAACCACTAGCGATTACGACCGCGAGAAGCTCCAAGAGCGCCTCGCCAAGCTCGCCGGCGGTGTGGCCGTCATCAACGTGGGCGCCGCGACGGAGTCCGAGATGAAGGAGAAAAAAGCACGCGTCGAAGACGCCCTGCACGCTACCCGTGCAGCCGTCGAAGAAGGCATCGTGCCCGGCGGTGGTGTGGCATTGCTGCGCTGTCTCCCAGCCATCAGGAAACTCAGCCTCGGAGGCGACGAGCAAATCGGCGTGGACATCGTCCTGCACGCTCTGGAATCACCCTTGCGCGCGCTCACTAGCAACGCTGGTGTTGAAGGTGCAGTGGTGGTTCAGGAAGTGCTCGCCCGCAAAGGCAACGTTGGCTACGACGTGGCCGCCGACAAATACACCGACCTCCTGAAGGCCGGCGTCGTCGACCCCGCTAAAGTCACCCGCAGTGCGCTGCAGAACGCTGCGTCCATCGCGGCCCTGTTGCTCACTACCGAGTGTCTCATCACTGACGTGCCCGAGAAGGAAGCGCCTGCCGCTGCCGACCACGGCCACGATCACATGTAAATTACAGTCAAAATTATCACAGCGGGGCCGGTACACCGGCCCCGTTTTTTTGTGCCCGCTTACCGCCGACCCTACTATAAACTTTCCTCAACTTTACAGTACCCAAGCCCAAATCGAATTTGCTATAGTCCCGGCGATGAAATCCCACCGTCTCCTCAAACGCGTTTTCAAGGACTCCTCCGTCCCAATCGTTGCCAATGAAATGCGTCTCTCCCCCTCCACCGTTTACAAATGGGCTGAGGCTCCCGACAGCGGCTCCGCCAGCGGAATTGCAAACCCCCTCGATCGCGCCCTCTCCCTATACAACGCCACCGGCGACCCGCGCGTCATCCATTGGCTATGCGAACAAACCGGTGGCTTTTACGTCGACAACGCCGTGGCCGCCAGCAACGGCGAAACCCCGCAACGCCTTGCCCCCGCCACTAGCAAAGTCGTCAAACAATTTGCCGACCTTCTCTCGACCGTTGCCAGCGCCGCCTCCGATTCCAAAATCAACCAACGCGAAGCTCGCGCAATCCGCCGCGAATGGGAAAAGCTAAAACGAATCGCCGAAGGCTACATTCAATGCTGCGAAAAAGGGAACTTCAAGCAACTCAACCGCAACTTGAATAAGAAGTAGCTAGCACAAAACCCCAAGGCGTTCGAATGCCTCGGCAGTCTCAATTCCATTCCGATGCTCAATAGTGTGCCAACCGCGCGCTGCGGCAGCGGCGGTGTTTTCAGGAAGGTCATCGAGGTAGAGAATTTCGTTGCCTTGGCAACCGGTGGTTTGCTCGAAGATTTCGTAGATTTTTGGGTTAGGTTTTAAGGTGCCCACTTCGTGCGAGAGGATGTGCCCGTTGAAACGGGGCCAGAAAGCGTAGGCGCGGCTGATGTGGCGCACGGCCATTTCGTTGGTGTTGGAAAGGGTGTACGTCGGAAAACCGCGCGCGGCGAGATTGGCGTGCAGGTCGATGATTTCGTCGATGGGCGTGAAGATGTCTTCGAAGTAGGCGGCGAATTCGGCTTCGGTGCCATCGAAGCCCGTTTCTTTTTGGACAACGGTAAAAAATTCAAGTGAAGTGAGTTGACCACTTTCGTATTGGGCCAGCAGCGGGGATTGGTTGAGGAAAGCGTCCAGCGCGGCCACGTCCATTCGGGTGCGCGGGGCCATGTGGCGCACGAAGATTCCATAATCGAAATCGAGCAATACTTTGCCGATATCGAATGCGGCTACCTTGATCATTGCAGCTCCCGTCGGCCTTCGAGAGCGCGGCTGAGGGTGAGGTCGTCGGCGTATTCTAACCCACTGCCGGCAGGCAGTCCGTGGGCGAGGCGGGTGACGGTGACGCCTTTTTTCCCCAAACGCTGCGCGAGGTAATTGCTAGTGGCATCGCCTTCCACGTCGGTGCCGAGGGCGAGGATAATTTCATTGATACCGGTCAAGCGGCCTTCGAGTTCGGCGATGCGGAGGTCTTCGGGGTCCACGCCGTTGAGCGGGGAAATTTTGCCGCCGAGCACGTGATAGCGGCCATTGAACGCGCCGGATTTTTCGACGTTGATGACGTCAACCGCGGTTTCCACCACGCATACTGTGGCGGTATCGCGGCGATCATCGGTGCAAAGCGCGCACGGCTGATTCTCGGTGAGCGCGCCGCAAGTCTGGCAAAGTTGAATGCGATCGCGCGCGGTGAGGAGAGCATCGGCCAGTTGTTGGACTTGCCCGGATTCGCTTTGGACGAGGTGCAGCGCCAAGCGCTCGGCGGAGCGCGGACCGATGCCGGGCAGTTGACCGAGCGCGCCGATCAATCCCGCCACGGGTTCGGGCAGCGAGTTCATCATCCGCATCGCCTAACCCATTCCCGGCATATTAAAACCGGAAGTGATCTTGGCCATCTCCTGTTGCTGAATGGCTTGACCGTCGGCGATGGCTTTGTTGACGGTGGTGAGCAGCATATCCTCAAGCATCTCCACATCCTCGGGATCGAGCGTTTCAGGATCCAGTTTGATGGATTTCACGCTGCCATCGCAGCACGCCACCACCTTCACCGCGCCGCCGCCGCTGGTGGCTTCCACCGTGCGATCGGACATCGCGGCCTGCATTTCTGCCGCTTGTTGCTGGGCCTTCATCGCCTGCTTCATTAGCTTGTTGATACTTGCCATAAATGTTTCTCCTATTTAAGTACGCACATCCACAATGTGGCCCTTGAAGACTTCGAGGGCTTTTTTGATGAGCGGATCATTTTTGAATTCATCTATATTCACCGGCCCTTCGGGCGGCTTGGGTTTGGGCGTTTCGGGTTGGGCTTCGAGCGCTTGGGAAGATTGAGGGGCGGATTTTTCCTGCACCACCGGCGCGAGCGCGGCCCAATTGGCGGGAGTATCAGCTTTGACCAAACGCACTTCGCGCACGTCCTGTCCCAGCTCGGCCATTTTGGCTTTGAGCGCTTTAAGGGTCTTGGGATTGTTGGCCAGTTCCAAAGCGTTTTCCTGCCCGGGCGGAAAGCCAATGGAGAGCACGCCGCTTTCGACAGAATCCAAATGCGCTTCGGCAAAGTTGCCTTTTACAAACGGCCCGAGGCAATCCATCAACGAAGCCCAAAGCGCGGGGCCGGCGGCGGGCGCAGGCGAGGGGGCAGGTATCGGCATGGGAGCAGCCGCAGGCTGCGCGACAGATTCCTGTTTGACCTCGGCGGGCTTTTCAAGCTTCGCCTTGGCGGTTTGCTTGGGCGCGGGGGAATTGGCGACCGACACGGGAGCGGGCGCATTACCACCTTCGGCGCGAAGTTGCTGCAGGTGATCGAGCACGTCGTTGAGGCTCATCGCGCTGGCGGCGTCGATGGCTTTCATAATGCTCACCTCGACGAGGATTTTGCGCGAGGCCGCACCGCGCAGTTGATATTCGCACTCGGCAAACACCTCGAGAATGCGCGAGGCCGCCGCGGCATCGGCCAACTTGGCTTGCTCAACGAGCGCACTTTGCTCCGCCTCGGAAATTTCCAGCAACGCCACGTCGCCCTTGGAAACTTGAAACACCATTAAATTGCGAAAATGATTAAGCAAATCGCCCACCAACCGGCGCAGCTCCTTGCCGCTGGAGGTCAGCTCGTTCAACTCGCGCAAAGCCGGCTCAGCGTCCGCCTTCAAAATCGCATCAGCCAATGAAATTACTTGCGCCTGCGAAGTGAGGCCGAACATTGAGAGCACATCGCCTTCGGTAATTTTTTCACCACAAAAACTAATTAACTGATCCAGCGTGCTCTCGGCATCGCGCATCCCGCCATCCGCGCCACGGGCAATGGCCTGCAACGCGGCGGGCTCGACGGTCACCTCTTCCTGTTTAGCGATGTGGGTGAGGTGCTCCACAATTTTGGCAACGGAAATACGGCGCAAATCAAAACGCTGACAACGTGAAAGAATGGTGGGCAGCACTTTCTCCGGCTCGGTGGTGGCGAAGATAAACTTCACGTGTGCGGGCGGTTCCTCCAACGTTTTCAACAGCGCATTAAATGCGGCGGTGGAGAGCATGTGCACCTCGTCGATGATATACACTTTGAAGCGGCAACTCGCCGGCGCGTACGGCGCGGTATCGCGCAGCTCGCGCACTTGCTCGACGCCGTTGTTGCTCGCGCCGTCAATTTCCAAAACGTCCAGCGCGCGGCCTTCGGTGATCTCAATGCAGCGCTCGTCGTCGTCCTTAAAGTCCACCGTAGGGCCGTCAGTGGCGTTGAGGCATTTGGCAAAGATACGGGCGATGGTCGTCTTGCCCGTGCCTCGCGGGCCGCTGAAAAGATATGCGTGCGCGATGCGGCCGGAGGCGATGGCGTTACCCAACGTTTGCGTGACGTGCTCCTGCCCAATGACCTCAGCAAACCGCTGCGGTCGATACTTTCTCGCTATGACTTGATACGACACTTCAATCCGTGGTCAGGAAATTCAATAGGTCAGGGTGACCACGGCAGATGCGGGGCAAGCTACCGTTGCTGCCTTCCGGCCCTGGCGGAGTTCGCAAGCCCACATTCCATGGGCCCTGACGCACCTATTGTGACGCTAGGCGGATTGGGCGGCAAGCAGATTCAGAGCAAACTGTTCGTAGGGCCGGTTACTCGGCACTGAAACGGTGAACCGTGGTTGTACGATAGGTTTCGCCAGGGCGTAGGATGGTGCTCGGGAAATTCGGATGATTCACTGAGTCGGGATTGTGCTGTGTTTCAAGGCAAAGAGCACCGCGGAATGGATAGGTTTTGCCGCCTTTACCCGTCTGGTTCTTGAGAAAATTGCCGCTATAAAACTGAATGGCTGGCTGATCAGTGTAAATCTCCATCACACGTCCGCTCTTCGGGTCCTTTAATCGAGCAGCCAAAGCAACCGACTCACCTGACGGAACGTTAATTACAAAATTATGATCATAGCCCAAGGTGCTGGTTTTGCAGTCCTCAGTCTTAGCGACACCCTTATCCGGGATGCGTTCCCCAATAGCATGCGAGGTACGGAAATCTAATTCCGTACCTGCTACCGGATTGATTTTGCCGGTGGGAATAAGCGTGTCATCCACAGGCGTAAAATGATCAGCATTAAGTGTCAATTCATGATCCAAAATCGTGCCGCTGCCGGCTCCGCCTAGATTAAAGTAGGCATGATTAGTCAGATTGATAGGTGTGGCCTTATCGGTGGTAGCCTCGTAACTAATGCGCAGTTCGTTCTCATCGGTGAGCGTGTAGGTCACCTTCATATTGAGGTTGCCGGGGTAGCCCTCCTCGCCATCGGGACTGGTAAGAGTGAACACCACCGCCGCCTTACCAGTCATCGGAGTAGCCTTCCACACTTGCTTGCTGATAGCCTTGTCACCGCCGCCGTGCAGATGGTTTGGATCGTTGTTGGTGGCAAGAGTATATTCCTTACCGTCGAGCGTGAACTTCCCCTTGGCGATACGATTACACACGCGGCCGGTGGTGCAGCCAAAGTATTGGTTGCCGTCCCCCTCGTAACCGGCAACGTTGTCGAAGCCATTCACCACATCGGCCAGCTTGCCGGCCTTGTCTGGCAGGTGCAGTTCAACCAGCGTGGCACCGTAGGTCGTCACCTTGGCAATAACACCGTTGGCGTTTTTCAACGTGTAAATCTCAGTGGCCTCGCCAGCTTTGGTTTTCCCAAAATTAGCCTTCTTAATGGAATTCGAAGAACCAGAATTAGAGTTGGAATGACATGCGCTCATAAACAATAAAGATAATGTTGCGACCATAGACATGGCTAGAGTGGAAAAATAAGTCTGCATGGGACAAATCAAACATAGGGCAGGCAGGGAATCAATCCTTGAATTGGCCCTCTACCCAGTGAGTTTCTAGGGATGTGTCACGGCCATTACGCATTGGCCGGGGCGGAGGTGTTTTTGGGCGGCGGCTTCGATTTGTTGCTTGGTGATGGACTCATATTTTTCGTCGTCTTTTTCACTGGACTCATAGCCAAGGCCGTAGAGTTCATCGAGGCCGCTCATCGTGGCGAGGCCGCCGAGGTCTTGGCGGGAAATTTTTTTCTGACCAATGATTTTGGCTTTGGCGCGGCGGAGTTCGTCGTCGGTGAGACCGTCCTGCCGGAGCTTGGCCGCTTCGGCGAGCAGTTCTTTTTCCACTTGCTCAAGTTGCTTTGGCGAGGTGCCGGCGTAGAATGAAAAGTGGCCTTGGGTAAATCCCGGATGGCTCTGCGCGCCCACGTAATAAGCGAGGCCGAGCTCTTCGCGGATGCGCAGGAACAGTCGGCTGCCAAGATCACTACAGGCTTCGCCGATGAGCTCAAGTGCGTAGCGATCCTCATCAAAAAAAGAACAGCCGCGATAACCAAGTACGGCGACGGCTTGTTCTTTGTCGCGCACCTGTTCCACACGGCGCATTCCTTCTCCGGGTGGGATGTGTTTGGGTGCGCGGAAACCATTTCCAGCGGCCCACAAGCCGAATGCCTTTTCCACTTCAGCGCGAATGTCGTTGGTTTTAATATCACCAAAAATGGCGAGCACGGAGTTATTGGGCACGACGAGTTTTTGATGAAACGCGGAGAGATCGCCAGCACCCAATTTGTCGAGCGATGCCTCAGTCCCGAGTGTGTCCAGTCCGTAGCCTTGGCCGCCAAACAACGTTTCGCGCATCAGCCGAAAGGTGCCTTGGAGAAGTTTGTCCAACTGCGCTTTGAGGGCTGCGTGCTGCACCACGCGTTGGCGTTCCAACGCGGCCTCGGGGAAGGAGGGCTGCAGCAGCACATCGGCCATCAGCTCCAGCCCCAGCAGGGTGTCGCCACTGAGCACTTCGAGCGATGCGCCGAATGAATTGTTGCCACCGTAGGCATCGATACCGCCGCCGACGGATTCAATTTGCTCGGCGATTTGCTGGCCCGTGCGGTTGGCGGTGCCTTTCACGAGCAGCTTGGCCATCAGCTGGGTAATTCCGCTGTTGCCAATTTTCTCGGCAAGCACCCCGCCTTGGAAGAGCGCGCGCATTTGCACGAAGGGCAGCCGATGATCTTCTTTCACCAACAACCGCAGGCCGTTGGGAAGTTCAAATTTTTGGATGGGATGTTGAGTATGCTCCACCGTCGCGCGCGCCACCACGGGCGTTGCGCCGGTGGGCAGCAGCGCGTACAGCGTGCGGTTGTCTTCCTGTAAATATTCACTGGCCACGCGACAGACGTCACGCGGTTTCACGCGCTTGACGCTTTCGAGATAGCGATCAGTGAAGTCGAGGTCATTGACGGAAATCCAGCAGTCGCCGAGGTTTTGCGCTTGGCCTTCCATAGTCTTGCGCGTGGCGAGCGTGGCGGAGATGAATTGCTTCATCACTTTGTTTAATTCCGCGGGCTCCACTTGCGCGGATTTGAGCTGATCCAATTCTTCCAACAACGCCGTGCGCGCACCGTCAAATTTATCGGCATTCACCACGGCACTCATTCCGAAGAGGCCGCTTTGGGTGGGCGTGTAGGTCCACGCATCGGCGCTGTTCACGAGGCCCTTTTTCTCGCGCACATTTTGGTACAGCCGACTGCTGCGGCCGTTTCCAAGCAGCGTGGCCAGCACGTCCAGCGCCGGCATATCCGGATGGCGCACATCGGGTACGTGCCATGAATAATGCAGATGGCCAAGCTGAATGGGCGCTTCCTCGATGACTTCGCGCGGGGCGGTTTGGCGCGGTTCATTGGGCAGCAGCACGGGCGGCGCGGGTTTGTTTTTATTGTTCGCAAATGCGGCGGCCACTTGCTCGATGACTTCCACAGCGTTTACGTCGCCGACGATTACGTAAAAGATATTGCTCGGAAGATAGCGGGCGCGATAGTAGCTCACGATGTCGTCCCGTCGCAGTTCGTTAAAAATATCGGGATAGCCGATCACCGTGTGGCGATAGGGGCTTGTGGTGTAAGCGCTCTCGAAGAGCCGCCGCCCCGCGCGTCGACCAGGGTCGTCCTGGCCCATATCGATTTCGCGGCGGATGACATCCAGCTCCTTGGCCAGCTCAGCCTCGGGCAGCGTGGCGTGCTGCATAATGTCGCACAAAATATCAATCGCCGAGACCGCGCCGGTGTTGGGCACATCTATATAGTATACCGTCCGGTCGAAGGACGTGTAGGCGTTCATATAACCGCCGGCTTCCTGGACTTCCAGATCAATGCGCCCCACGCCGCGGGTTTCGGTGCCCTTAAAAAGCATGTGCTCGAGAATGTGCGAAAGGCCTGCGCCAAGCCACGCACCTTCGTGGATGCTACCGGTTTTGGCCCACGCCTGCACGGACGCCACGGGCGCGCTATGGTCTTCGCGCACGATGACGGTGAGGCCGTTGTCGAGGGTGGCAAGGCGCGTGTCGCCGGCGGCATTGAGTTGACCGGCGGGAGTGGGTGAACCGTCAGGCATAAACGGGGAGCTTAACGCGGTGAAAAGTGGCGGGCGAGCTTATTGCTTGTCCGACGCTTTCGACTGGTTGGTGGGATTGGCAGGGCGATCCGTTTCCGAAGCCGGCGGGATGGTGCGGTTCACTTCGGGCAATTCCGGCTCCGTCGCCGCGGGTGGTAGAAAGGGTTGGCGAAAGGCTTCGTCGAAAGTATAGCCACCGCCGAAGTCGGTGAGAGTGTCCTCCTCCGTTTTGGCCAGCAACTCGTGCTCGACCATGTTAAACACAATCGCGCCAAAATCCTCGCCGCGTGTTAGGCCCCATTCGTTGAGCACCATCAAGGCCATTGGCCCGTATTGTTCCAGCGCGTGGGCGCGCATCCCACCGAGCAATTCCTGCCCGCTAATGTGCCGCACGGTGCCTTTTTCTTGTTTGGAAATGGACTGCTGCGTGAAGTCGAGCCCTTCGCGCACAAAATGATATGCATCACGATGGAACCGCGCATCCAGCGCGAGGATGGTGTCGAGCACTTCGTCGTAACTTTGTTTATGAATCATTTACTTTCAACAGCCGCTGGAGCTGCCTTCTTCGGCGAATCCAGTGGATGCGCCGTGCGCCAAGTTTGCACCGCCATGCCTACCAATAAAAGCCCCAATATAACAATCAGCGCTTTCTGTTCCTGTGGCGTCAGGAATTTCATTGACTCTCTTGAAACCGGTTATTTCACCGCAATATTCACTAGTTTATTCGGCACCAGGATGACTTTCTTAACTTCTTTTTCAAAAATAAATTGCTGCACCTTCTCGCACGCCAACGCGAGCTGTTCGATTTCCTCGCGCGAAGTCTCCGGTGTGATGTCAATATGCCCACGCAATTTGCCGTTCACTTGCACGGGAAACTCAATGGATTCTTCCACCAAAAACGCCTCATCCCACTCCGGCCACGGCTGATAGGCCAGTGTATTCCCGGATACCTCACCCAATCGATCCGCCAATTCTTCCGCCAAATGCGGCGAGAAGGGATTGAGCAAACGCAAAAATATCCCCAGCACTTCCCGCGGGCGGCTCTCCCATTTGGAGGCTTCATTGACGAAAACCATTAATGCCGAGATGCCGGTGTTGTAGCGCATCCCATCGAGGTCGTCGGTCACTTTTTTGATGCACGCGTGCAGCACCTTGAGTTGTTCCGGTGTGGGTTCGGCATCGTTGATTGCCGCGTGTAGTTTCAAACCCGCCAGCAACGCCTCCGCTTGATCCGGCGCCGCGGTCACCGCTTGCTCGTAATCTTTGTAGCTGCCCTCGTCGATGAACAGCCGCCACACGCGCCCGAGAAAACGATACACGCCCTCCACGCCTTTGGTGTTCCACGGCTTCATCATTTCCAACGGGCCCATAAACATTTCATACAAACGAAACGCGTCCGCGCCATATTCGTCGATGACTCCATCAGGGTTCACCACGTTGCCGCGACTCTTGGACATTTTTTGACCATCCTCGCCGAGGATGATTCCCTGATTCACCAAACGCTGAAACGGCTCGGCCATGGACACGTGACCAAGGTCAAACATCACCTTGTGCCAAAACCGCGCGTACAACAAATGCAACACCGCGTGCTCCGTGCCGCCGACGTAAAGGTCGACGTTCATCCAATATTTTTCCGCCGCCTCGCCCACGTGACGCTCGTTGTTTTGCGTATCGAGGTAGCGCAAATAATACCAACAACTGCCCGCCCATTGGGGCATCGTGTTAGTCTCGCGCGTAGCGCCGTCGGGGAGGTCTACCCAATCCGCAGCGCGCGCCAATGGCGGATCGCCTTCGGTGGTGGGTTTGTAATCATCCAGCTCCGGCGGCAACACGGGTAAATCACTTTCCGCGACCGCCTCGTGATGGCCATCGCGCCAGACGATGGGAAATGGCTCGCCCCAATAGCGTTGACGGCTGAACAGCCAGTCTCGCAGTTTGAAATTGATGGTGCGCTTGCCCTGCCCTTTTCCCTCGAGCCATTCGATGATCTTCGCCTTGGCCTCGGCCGTGGACAGGCCGCTGATGAAGCCGCTCTCCACGCTGGTGCCGTCGCCCACAAATCCAAGCGACTCGAGCGACTCGCCTTCAGGCGCTTGCACGACCACGCGCACAGGTAGTTCAAATTTTTGTGCAAACTCCAAGTCACGCGCGTCGTGCGCGGGCACAGCCATAATCGCACCGGTGCCATAGCTCGCCAAAACGTAATCGGCAATCCAAATGGGCACTGGCTCATCGTTCGCCGGATTGATCGCAAACGCGCCGGTGAACACGCCTGTCTTTTCCTTTGCCAATTCCGTGCGCTCCAAGTCGCTCTTGCGTGCCGCCGCCGCGCGATAGTCCGCCACCGCCGTGCGTTGGTCGTCGGTGGTGAGTTCATCCACCCATTCGTGCTCCGGCGAAAGCACCAAATAAGTCGCGCCCCACAACGTATCGGGCCGCGTCGTAAAAACACAGATTCTGTCTTCTGAATCCTGTATTCTAAATTCCACCTCAGCCCCTTCGCTGCGGCCAATCCAGTTGCGCTGCATTTCCTTCAGCGAATCGCTCCAATCGATCGTCTCCAAATCATCGAGCAATCGCTGCGCGAAAGCCGTGATGCGCAGCATCCATTGCCGCATCGGCCGGCGCACCACGGGATGCCCGCCCACTTCGCTTTTGCCATTGATGACTTCTTCGTTGGCCAGCACCGTGCCCAGCTCGGGACACCAGTTCACCGGCGCGTGGGAAACAAACGCGAGGCGATGGTCATCGCGGAAATCGCGCCGCGCTTCGTCAGTGGTTACGTCCGCCGGAAACTCCAGCGTGTCGATGGACTCCGCCTTGCCGCTGGCAGGGTTCGCCCACGAATGATAAAGCTGCAGAAAAATCCATTGGCTCCAGCGAAAATAATTCGGGTCGGTGGTGTTCACCTCGCGGCTCCAGTCGTAGCTGAAGCCGAGCCCTTTAATTTGGCGCGTGAAATTGGCGATGTTTTCCTCGGTGGTCTTCCGTGGATGCTGTCCGGTTTTGATGGCGTACTGCTCCGCCGGCAAGCCGAAGGCATCCCAACCCATCGGATGCAAAACGTGGCGGCCCTGCATTCGAAGGTAGCGCGCTGTGATGTCCGTGGCGGTGTAGCCTTCCGGATGCCCCACGTGCAGCCCCGCGCCGGAGGGGTACGGAAACATATCGAGGATGTAATATTTCTCGATCGACTCGGGCGCCACATCGCCATGGCGCACGGCAAAGGGATGCTCCGCCGCGGGGGGGTCGCCAGGGTTAAAAGCACGAAACGTCTCCTGCGCCTCCCAGTGCTGTTGCCAGCGGGGCTCGATCAAGTGAAACGGATATTGTCGCCGCATTTGTGACATCGGCAGCGGATAATGGAGAAAAGACCCGTGCGGGGCAATGCAAACTAACGCGAGGAGCGAAAACTGATTTTTCGTATCCAAAGCGTTGACACACCCCCTGTTTTCCGAAAACATACCCGCGACTTAAGTATCCCCCATTATGGAAAGCTGGCTCATCTGGATTATTATTGGCGCAATCTTTATTGTTGCCGAAATTTTCTCTGTCAGTTTCTTCGCCGGCCCCATTGGACTCGCCTGTCTAGTGGCAGCGCTTATTAATTATGCTGGCGCCACCGCAACCTGGCAACTGCTTGGTTTTAGCGTCACTTCAGTCGGTTTACTGCTCGCTGTCCGACCCATTTGGAAGCGCATGATGGAGGACATGTCGAATAAAGAAGTCAGCGGCATCGACGCCTATGTCGGCAGGCAGGGCAAAATCACGGAAACAGTTGACCCACAAGCCGAAACCGGACGCATTAAAATCGGCGGTGAAGACTGGCGGGCCGTCTCCGATAAAAGCATTATCATTGAAGAAGGATCTTTGGCCACGGTGATCCGCATTGAAGGCTCCAAGGCCGTTGTTAGTGTAAGTGAAAACCCATAGCCGTTGTTAGTGTAAGTGATAACCCCTAATAGAAAGTAATAATCATGGAATATTCCCTAACCCCAATATTTGGCGCCTCAAATTTTGCCCTTGCCATGGCAGGCGTCTTGGCAATCGCCGTGATCTCGGCAATATTGATGTGTGTCAAAATTGTCAAGCAGGCCGAATGCATGGTAGTCGAACGATTTGGAAAATATAAGGACACCCTACAAGCCGGCATCAATTTCATCATCCCGGTGATGGATAAACCGCGCGCGATCCACTGGCGTTCCAAGCGTACGGATATCAGCGGAGTGGAATACGTGATGAGCGTCCAGAAGACCAACATTGATTTGCGGGAGCAGGTGTTTGATTTCGCCAAGCAAAACGTGATCACGAAGGACAACGTGACCATCGAGATTGATGCAATGCTGTATTTCCAGATCACCGATGTGACAAAGTCCATTTATGAAATAGCCAACCTGCCCGATGCCATTGAGAAACTTTGCAAAACCAGCCTGCGTAATGTGGCGGGTAATCTGACCTTGGATGATTGCCTGACCTCGCGCGATCAAATCAACGGTGAGCTTCTGGCAATCATGGACGAAGCAACCGACAAGTGGGGCGTGAAAGTCAACCGAGTAGAGCTCAAGGACATCACCCCGCCGCGTGACATCCAGGAGGCAATGGAAAAACAAATGCGCGCCGAGCGCGAGCGCCGCGCCGTGATTCTCACCGCGGAGGGCGAAAAGAAGTCAATGATTCTTGAGGCCGAAGGTATCCGCGAATCCCAAATCACACGTGCCGAGGGCCAGAAAAAATCCGCCGTTTTAAATGCGGAAGGTGAAGCCGAAGCCCGCATCAAAGTGGCCGACGCGGAAAAGGACGCCATCATGCTGCTCACCCAAAGCCTCACCGGCACCAAGAGTGACCCCGCGCAATACCTCATTGCCGTCCGCTACTTGGAGTCGCTGCAGGCGATGACTTCCGGCAAAGACAACAAAGTCGTCTATGTGCCTTACGAGGCCACCGGAGTTATCGGATCGCTCGGCGGCATCAAGGATCTGCTCAGCGGCATCGGCAAACCCTAGTGCCCACCCCCGTTGTCATCGCCACGGGAAACGCGCACAAGGCGGAGGAAATCCAGGCCCTACTCGGGCCGGATTTCGTCTGCCGTACCTTAGCCGATTTCCCTGATGCCCCCGAGGTGGAAGAAACCGCCCGCACCCTCGCCGGCAACGCCGCGCTCAAGGCGCTTTCCCTCGTCAACTGGCTCAAGCAAAACGAGGACTGGCACGAAGGCTGGGTACTCGCCGATGATTCCGGCCTAGAAGTGGATGCCCTCGATGGCGCGCCCGGCGTGCGCAGTGCCCGTTATGCCGCCACCGATTCACACGCGGGAAACACCCCCGACCAACAAAACAACGCCAAGCTGTTGCACGAACTTTCCGGCCATCGCAAACACCATCGCACCGCGCGCTTCCGCTGCGTGATCGCGCTGGCCCGCGCGGGGCAATACGAAAAGCCAGAAATATTCCACGGCGTATGCGAAGGCCAAATCATTGAAGAACCCCGCGGTGAAAATGGTTTCGGATACGACCCCCTCTTCCAACCCGAAGGCCACACCCAAACCTTCGGTGAACTCGGCGAACCAACCAAAAGCCAAAACAGCCACCGAGCTGATGCTCTAAATAAATTGAAAGATTGGATTTTGGCTCGGTAAGGACACGCGGAAGCGCGTTCCTAGCTTCACACCTTCAATCCCTCTAACGCATCGCCCAAACTCCCGAGCCCATCGCCGCCGGGCTTGGGGTTCAGTGTTTTCTTCAAATACTCCACCGCATCGGGAATGCGCTGCACCGTTTGCGGCAGCGTGGCGCCGCACGCATTGGGATGGCCGCCGCCTTGTAGCAGCTTGGCAACCGGAAGCGCCTCGCCGTTGCGACTGCGCACGCTCACACTCACCGAACGATTGCGCGTCACCGCCGTGAGAATCACCGGATGCGGTGTGGCTTCTTCGGTCAACATTTGATGCACCACCGCGTTGGTGTCGCCAATCGGCGATTCGATCATCGCCACCGTGTCCGACAGCGGAGTGATATGCGCCTTGGCATATTCGTAGCCAATCGGATTTTCAATCCGCCGGCGCGTGGCGATCACTTCGATGAGCGGATGATCGATCAATGACTCGAGATCGCCCTCGATGAGCTTGGCGATATTCCAAAACATATACTGCTTGATGAGGCTTCCGTAATCGATGGCCTCCGTGAAATGCGGATCGTCCGTGAGAAACAAATCGCCCACGTTCGTAAAATGCACGAGCCGGTCGAGCTTCTCATTGCCGAGGCCGTGCTCTTTGCACAGCTCGTAGCAGAGCAGGCTCGCGGACTTGGAATGGTCGAGAATCAGCCGCGCCCGTTGCGGATCTACATCGGTTTGGTGATGATCCACAATCAGCCAATTATCGCGGTCCATGCGTTTTGAGAAGTTCAGGTCACACACCCACGCGCAGTTTTCGCGCAGCGGACGGCGTTCGAAGTTGGTGTAATTCCACGCTTGCAACAGCGTTTGCTGGTCGAACAAATGGTTCGCCAAACGCTGCAGTAGGTGACCGGACACAAATCCATCCAAGTCGCTCTCGTGGGTTATCACTACTTGTGGTTGCGGTAAATCGCTCATCGGCGCGAACCTAACGGGCGCGCCAGCCTTCGCCAATCGTTATTTTCTTTTCCGCGCAAAACCCTTCCCGCATACTCGGCGTTTATGAGTCTATTCAATTTGAACAATGAAGTTGCCGTGGTGATTGGCGCAACCGGGGCACTCGGCGGCGCTTGTGCCCAAGCCATGGCCGAAGCCGGCGCCAAAATCGCCGTAGCCGGTCGCAGCGCCGAACGCGGCGAAGCAAGGGTAAAAGAAATCACCGATGCCGGTGGCACCGCACAGTTTTTTACCTGCGATGCTATGGATCCCGCCAGTCTCAAAAGCTGCCACGAAGCCGTTACCGAAGTCCTCGGCGCACCGACTATTTTGCTAAACGCCGCCGGAGGCAACCACCCCGACGCCACTGTCACGCCCGATATGCCTTTCGAAAACATTCCCCTCCCCGCATGGGCGAAGGTGTTTGACCTTAATCTTGTGGGTGGGCTGCTACTGCCTTGTCAGGAATTCGGCCCCGCCATGTGCGCACGCGGCAAGGGTAGCATAATCAACATCGCCAGTGTCACCTCCCATATCCCGCTCTCCAAAGTAATCGCCTATTCCGCCTCCAAAGCCGCTGTGCTCAGTGCCACCCGTTTCCTTGCCCGCGAATGGGCGACGAAAGGCGTGCGAGTAAACAGCATTACCCCCGGCTTTTTTCCGGCTGAGCAAAATAAAAAACTACTCTACAATGAAGACGGCACGCCCAGTGAAAGGGCGCTTTCCATCTTCGGCCACACAGCCATGGGCCGTTTCGGCGACCCCGCCGAACTGGCTGGCGCGGCGGTGTATCTCGCCAGCAACAAAGCTGCGAGTTTTGTGACAGGCTCTGACATTGTAGTCGACGGCGGTTTCTTGTCGCAGACAATTTAACGTGAGTATGATTTCTCAAATTGCTGGTAACAGCTCGCCGTTGACGAACGAACAAGTCAATGAAGTAGTCGCACAATCGTTGCCTGCAGCGGAGTATGCCGGTAAAAAAGTTTTGCTCATCGTCCCCGACGCCACACGCACCGCACCCATCGGCCAACTTTTCAAAGCCATCCACACACAAATTTGCGGCAGCGCTACAAAGCTCGATGTGATGATCGCACTCGGCACACATCACGCGATGAGCGAGGAAGCCATTTGTGAGCGGCTGGAAATCACGATCGAAGAACGCCGCGACCAGTATGCGGAAGTCACGTTTCACAATCACGAGTGGGATAACCCTGATGCCATGCGCAATCTCGGCACCATCCCCGCCAGTACGATTGAGGAACTCTCCGGCGGACGCTTTGAAATGGATGTGCCGGTTGAGATCAACAAAACGATATACGATTTCGATCAAGTGATGATTCTCGGGCCGGTGTTCCCTCACGAAGTAGTCGGGTTTTCCGGCGGCAACAAATATCTATTCCCCGGCATCAGCGGGCCAGAGGTACTGAATTTTTTCCACTGGCTCGGTGCGGTGGTCACCAACCCCATGATCATCGGCAGCAAATGGACGCCCGTTCGCAAAGTGGTCGACCACGCAGGAGCCATGGTGGACATCGAAAAAACCTGTTTCTGTATGGTAGTGCGGCCGGACAAATCCCTAGCCGGATTGTTTTTTGGCACGCCCGAAAGTGCATGGGACGCTGCCAGTGATCTTTCTGCGCGCGAACACATCACGTACAAAGAACGCCCCTTTCACACCATCGTGTCCTGCGCACCCACTATGTACGACGACCTTTGGGTGGGCGGCAAATGCATGTACAAACTTGAGCCCATCCTCGCCGATGGCGGTGAACTTATTATATATGCGCCCCACATTACCGAAGTCAGCTTTTCGCATGGTGACCTAATGAAGCAGATCGGATATCACTGCTCTGCCTATCTCTTGCATCACTGGGAAAAATTCAAAGATTTTCCATGGGGATTACTCGCGCATTCGGGCCACGTGAAAGGCATCGGCGCAGTGGACGAAAACGGCAACGAACAGTCACGTGTCACCGTCACACTCGCCACCGGCATTCCCGAGGCGATGTGCAAACAAATCAATCTCGGCTACGTTGATCACCGTACGATTAACATTGAGGATTACGCCGATCGTGAAAATGAAGGTATTTTTCTCGAGCGCAAAGCTGGCGAGCGATTGTACCATCTCCAGCAACGCCCTGATTGGGCAGGCGGCACGGACGGTTGACATCTCTGCGCGCGCTCGGCATCGTCACCCGCATGCCCACCATTTCCGAAGAACAAGTTTCTTCCTTTCAAGAAGATGGATATATCATCGTGCAAGGCCTCTTCGATGCGGAGGAGGCGGACATCCTACGCGCCGCCGCGCATGCTGATCAATCTTTCAAGGACAACGCCTACGACCTCAAGGATGGCGAAGGCGGTAAGGCGCAACTCGTGCTATGGAATTCTGCCGGCGAAGATCTCTGGGGTTCCATCGCTCGCAGTGAGCGCATCGTCAACACCATGGAAGCGCTGCTCGGCGATGAGGTATATTTTTACCACAGCAAGATGAGCATCAAACAACCGCGCACCGGCGGCGCGTGGAGTTGGCATCAGGACTACGGCTACTGGTACCAAAACGGCTGCCTTTGGCCCGATATGGGTTCCGCTTTTATTGCAGTCGATCCCAACACTCGCGCGAACGGCTGCCTGCAAGTATTGAAAGGCTCTCACAAATTAGGCCGCATTGAACACGGGGAATATGGTGACCAAACCGGCGCAAATCCCGAGCGCACTGCCGAAGCAATGAAGGTAATGAAAACGGTGTATGTTGAGCTTGCCCCTGGCGATACACTCTTCTTTCATTGCAACCTTTTGCACCGCTCGGACCAAAACACCTCTGAGCATCCGCGCTGGTCACTCATATGCTGCTACAACACCAAACACAACAACCCCTACAAAGAATCACACCATCCTTTTTATAGCCCCATTGAGAAACTACCTGACACCGCCATCAAAGAAATGGGCAGCAAACTTTTTGAAAAGAGCGCGGATTTTTGGAACCCTGCTGAAGATGCTACCACCGGTTCGGGCGAAAAATCCGACGCATGAATCTCAACATCCATTCCCCTCTCCCTGAGCGCAAAGACTGGCGTATTGGCTGCGTTGGCAGCGGCTTTATCATGAGCGATTGCCATCTTGTTGCCTATCGCAAAGCCGGCTTCAATCCCGTCGCCATTGCCGGTCGCACAAAAGACAACGCAGCGAAGTGTGCGAATGAACATGCCATCGACACCGTTTTTGATTCCATTGATGAACTGCTCGATGATGAATCCATCGAAGTGCTTGACCTCGCCGTGCCGCCGCACAAACAACTCGAGACCATCCAAGCCGCCTGCGCGCGTGGCACCGCCAAAGGCATCCTCGCGCAAAAACCGCTGGGCACCAACTACGCCGAAGCCGTCGCCGCAGTGGAAGCCTGCGAAGCAGCCGGCATCGTATTGGCCGTGAACCAAAATATGCGGTACGACCAATCCGTGCGCGCCGCCAAAACGCTACTCGAAAACGGTACGATCGGTGAGCCTGTGCTGGCCACACTCGATATGCGCGGAATCCCTCATTGGAAACCTTGGATAAAAGAACAGGGTTGGGTCACGCTGCGCATCATGTCCATTCACCATATCGACACCTTCCGGTATTGGTTCGGCAATCCCGAGCGCATATTTTGCAGCACGCGAACGGATCCGCGCACCGATTTCCCACACACTGACGGCATCGCCAGCTACATCCTCGAATACAAAAATGGCCTGCGCATCATCGCCATTGATGATACATGGACAGGCCCCGCCCGTGAAGGCGCGCCAGCCGACATCGGTATCCAATGGCGCATCGAAGGCCTCGACGGATTGGCTATAGGCGACATCGGCTGGTGTCACGATCCATACACCACTCCATCGAGTATTCGGTACGCTACCAAGGGTGACAAAGAATTTCACACGCCACGCTGGGAAGAAAGCTGGTTCCCAGACGCCTTCATCGGCACCATGGCGCAACTGCTCATCGCACTGGAAACCGGCGAACAACCCGCTATCGATGGGCGAGATAATTTGGATACTATGGCGTTGGTGGAAGCAGCGTATTTAAGTGCCGAAGAGCATCGCGCTGTTTCTCTTAAAGAAATCACAAAGGGATAATTTATGAAATTGGGAATGATAAACTCTGCTTGGGAACAGCACGGCATCGGGCTGGTAGATGGGCTGCACAAGACGAAGGAGCTGGGCTTTGACTGCGTAGATATTTTCCAGGATCCACTCGACGATAATGCGGAAGACCGCATTGCGATGGTGAAGCAAACCTGTGATGAATTGCAGTTGCCGATTATCAGCGTAGTTGGAGTAAGCGTGGGGCTCATTGATTTTAACCCAAGCGTGCAGAAATTTCATCTCGAACGCTGCAAGCGTTATCTCGATATGGGTGTCACGCTGGGCGCAAAAAACTACCTACTCGTGATTGGCGAATACATTTGGCAAAAGGAAGTGATTCCTCCCGCTGAACAGTGGCAATGGGCCGTGGAGCATTGCCAAACGCTTGGCGATTATGCGGCGGAGCGAGACTTGGAGATTGTCATCGAGCTAGAGCCGTTTGACCTGTCACTCATTAATACCATTGGCGAGATGGATCGTTTCTTGACTGACGTGAATCGCCCCGCAGTGAAGGCGAATATCGATATCAGCCACATGGTGCTGAGCGACAGTCCTCCCGAAAGCCTCGCCGCCCTCAAGGGCCGCTCCGGACACGTGCATATTTCTGATTGCGACGGCGAAGTGCACGGCGACCTCCCGCCGGGTCGCGGCGTGGTTCCGTTCGCACCCTACTTGCAGGCGATCAAGGATTTGGATTTCGATGGCGCGATTAGTTTGGAACTGGAGTACGCGCCCGATCCCGCCAAGATCGTCGAATGGGTAGCCGAGGCCTACTCCGCTACGGACAAATTAATGGCTGAAGTAGATTTGCGAAATTGACGATGCACGAAAACTGGCGACAACAATTTCAGGAACTATTTTCCACCGGCGTGAAACGCTACGAAGCGGGACGGCACAGTCCCGAATCGATGTTCGAAACAGAGGACACTATCTTTCTCGAATCCATCGGTTGCAGCGCGTTGGAGATGTTTGATTTTTGTGATGACTACGTGCGATGGGGCGATGTAATTTACGAGCATGTGGAGGAACTGCAAGCCGTGCGCCTCGATCATTTTCAGAATACGCTAAATGGCAAACCCGCCGAGCACCGTATGGACATCGATGAATTCCCCGAAAAATCAGCTGAAGTGGAAGGTATCGCCTGGCTCCCGCGCCTCATCACCAAGGCCCGCGCGAAGCTCGCCGGGAGTTTACCAGCCGACCTCATGTACGGCTGAGGCGGCGACCGCCAGTTCTTCCGTGAGAAGAACGTCAATCCAGCCAAACTCCTAAGTGTCACCCTTGCTGCCGGCAAGAACGATCAGCAAGTCATCGATTACGTAAAAAGTTGCGCTGATATTTAATCCGCTTGGCAGCCATTTGCGCTCGCAAAGGCATGGTCTTCTACAATGCGCCCGTTGATGAGGTGCTCCTGAATGATGCGCTCCAATACTTCAGGCGTGCAGGAGTGGTACCAAGTGCCCTCCGGATACACCACCGCCACCGGCCCTTGAAGGCACACGCGAAGGCAATTTGCCTTGGTGCGAAATACCTTTGGCTCCACGCCCACAAGGCCAAGTTCCTTCAGCCGGTTTTTTAAAAAATTCCACGAGGCCAAGCCGATTTCCTTGTCGCAGCACTTGGCCTCAGTTTGATCGGCGCACAAAAAAATGTGCCGATGATATTTTGAAAGGCCCAGCGACTCAGTGGTTTTTTGAAGTTCGTCCATGATCAACCGGCGTACTCCTCGTCCTGCTGAATCTCGCTGAGCACCCAGTCAAAATCGCCGCTAGTCAGTTTGCTACCGCAGTATTCGCATTCGCCGGCCATGGTAATATTGAGCTCGGCGGCACAGTTGGGGCAAACAGCATCGCCTTTGGTATTCTCGACCGCGCCACGACCACGGACAAAAGTCCAGTATTCACTGAATTGAGTGCGTTTCTTTTTGCTACCGCACACATGATTGCCTTGAGCATCCTCGGTGTAATCAACCATCGACGCCCGGAGACGGCAGGTGATTGCATCATAAAACTTGTCGGACCGGATCTTTACCAACTCCATGTCATCCAGCGCCACTTCCTTCAACACGTTGCGGAGGTTTTGGCGTTGGTATTCTTCCACCCAATACTTGTGATTTTGATACAAGCTGTCCGTTTCAAACGGCCGCAGCACGGCCAGATCCTGCGCACCCCAGGCAGTTTGCAAGGTGTGGTAGATATGGCGGAAGCGCGCGACGATCTTTTCAAAATCCAATCCCGGATGCGCCTCCACTAGTAGGATACGGCGGGTCTCCAATTCAGGATCGAATACCGTGGGGAATTCAAAACCCACATCATCAGCCTTGCTAGTGAGTGCGGGACCGACATTGCGGCGGTCCAGTTCCACAATGCCTGTGACAAACCAATGATGCTCGCCACGCGTGTATTGGTTTCCGCAATGCGGGCAGGTGCCGTCTGGCTCCGGCTCCAGCGGGCTGCCGCAGCCCACACAGCCCAGCGCGCTGATGCGTTCGGGTTCCGGGCTCAAGGCTCCCGCCCTCCGGCTAAGATGCCAGATTTGCCGCGTATAGATGGCGCTCTCCTTTTCGCCGCTCACCTGAGTGTAATTAGCCTCATAACTTAGTCGTACTGAAGCAATTTCATTTGGCTCCGCCGGTACGTGCAGTTCATCCACGGTGAGGCCTCCCACCACCACGCCATGAACATCAGTAAGCGAGGAATGCAGGCCTTCCAGCCATCCGCGTGCGCCATCATCAAGGTACTGGCTGTAGCGCGCCAACTGGCCCGAGCCACGGGCCTCGTGAATTTTGGAAAATAACGAGTAACTGAAATCACGAAAGAGCACCTCGGAAAAATTTTCGTCGTGTGCCCGCAAGGCATCCCAATTCAGTGGCGGCGACGGTTCAGGCGTTACCCTGATAGACCTTTGCTCATTCGATTTGAACTTATACCAAAGATATACCACAAATCCCGTAATCGGCAGGCCAATGTACGGGTAGTGGATACAAAACATAATCCAATAAACAAACAGTTCACCACCACCTCCTCCTCCACCGCCGCCACCGCCGCCACTGTAGCCACCGCCGCCACTGTAGCCACCGCCGCCACCGCCGCCGCCGCCACTGTAGCCACCGCCGCCACCCAAACGCGCCCAGAGTTCCGGAGCGAGCCATGCCGCCACCAAAAAGACGAATGCCCAAAAGCAAAAACGCCGCCATGCTTCCGGATGGGTTCGCAAATGGTTCATCAGTGAATACGGGGTACGTTGGAAAGTTCGTCGATGTCATCTTCCTCCACCGGCAGAGATTCGGCTAGAAATTCGCCCAACTGCTCCACCACCTGCGCGGCCGCAGCGGCCAATTCATCGCTTTGGGCAAGGGGTTGAAAAGATAATCGCAACGCGGCCCATTTGTCCGTGCTCACCGCCTTGATCACGCCGCTATCGGCGATGACCGCCACGTGACGTTCGGTTTGCGAGAGCAATACCACAATGCCCGTGCGACCGCGGGTTTGGGAAACGCCCTGTTGATGAAACAGCAATTGCGCTGCCTCCTCCACCTGTCTTTTCTGCCGCGTGGGACCGGCCACAATGCGGTGGACAAGGGGTGTTTGCGCACTAAACAACCACGCGAAGCCGAACACCATCGCAAGGTTGAGCGGCAACCAGTCAGAACTATGAGTAGTCCATGGGTTGAAGAGCGCGTACAGCAACGCGAGGAATGTGATGCCAGAGGCGAATAGCAAATCAAGATCACGATACGATCCACAGCGTGGCTCCAATGCCACCACAAATTCCGCACTGGTGCGACGCTCAGCTGCCTCCACCGCTGCGACAATTTGCTGGGTATCCGTTTCTCGGCTCACGGCCACACCATGATGATTTGCCTGAATTTCCGTCAAGCATAAGTCGTCAACCCCAAAGCCATGCGAATCCTTTACTTCACCTTTTTAATCGCAATTACTGTACACGGGGAAAACTGGCCAATGTGGCGAGGGACTTCCGGATTGGGCATTAGCGATGATAAAAATCTGCCCGTGGAGTGGAGTGCCACGAACAATATCGCGTGGAAAGTCCAAATGCCCGGGCGCGGCAACTCCACGCCCATCGTTTGGGATGAGAAAATCTTCATCACTCAACCGCTGGAAGAAAAACAGGAACGCGCGCTGCTTTGTTTCGACCGACTCGACGGCAAATTGTTGTGGCAGCGCACCGTGAAATACACCGCACCCGAAGAATCGCACCGCACCAACCCTTACTGCAGTGAATCACCAGCCACCGATGGTGAACGAATCATCGCCGTTTATGGTTCCGCCGGCGTGTTTTGCTATGACCTCAAAGGGAAAGAATTGTGGAAACGTGATCTCGGTAAAATTAGTTTTGAATGGGGTGCTGCTGCCTCGCCCGTCATCCATGGCAATCTCGTTTACATCTACCGCGGGCCCGATCCAAAGGCGCATCTGATTGCGCTGGACAAGCGCACCGGAAAAACCGTTTGGAAAATTGACGACCCCGATGTGAACATCGCCGACCGGACCGATGGCTTTCGCGGAAACAAAAGCCGCGAATGGATTTGCAGCTTTAGCACTCCCATCCTTGTCAAAACCGCCAACCGCGAGGCTTTGGTGATGAGCTATCCCGGCAGCCTCGCCGGCATACAACCGAACACCGGAAAACTTCTTTGGCAATGCGGCGGGCTCAATCCGCTCATATACTCTTCGCCCATCGCGGGCGAAAACGTGGTCGTGGGCATGGGCGGTTTTTTTGGCACCACCGTAGCCGTTGCCGCCGGCGGCAAAGGCGACATGACTCCAAAAACTCTTTGGCGCACCGAACGCACCCCCAATCGCCTCGGCTCCGGAGTGGTGCATCAAGGCCACGTGTACGTACTCAACACCAATGGGATTATGGAGTGCCTCGAATTAAAGACCGGCAAAGTGAAATTCTCCGAGCGTGTACGCGGCCGCGGCCCCAAGCAGGAATCATGGAGCTCAATGCTGTTGGCTGGAGACAAAATCTTCATCCCCAATCAATCCGGCGAAACGATCGTCCTCCGCGCCAAGCCGAAGTTTGAATTGATCGGCATCAATTCATTGGACGGCACGTTGACGAACAGCTCTCTGGCAGCATCGGAAGGGCAGTTTTTTCTGCGCACTCACAAACATTTGTGGTGCATTGGAAAACGGAAATAAAAACGGAAATTGCGGCTAGTTTCCGTTAAACCCACCTGCGGGCCAGCGGACAGTTGACCGATTGATGGGAACCGCGCGCTGCGAACTGGCATTGTTGGTCAACTTCTTAGCCTGAATTATTTGAGTGAGGTAATTACCCACCATCGGAGCAGTTTGCTGAATGGTCCAAGCGTTATTAGCAGAATTAGTGTTACCAGTGGGGGACCCCCAAACATTGATGTTGGGATTGGAAAAATATCCCAAACGCGGTCCGGCACCATATGCCATGATAGTGCGCATCGGATAATTCTGGCCATTCACAGTTACATTAAACCGCATGCCGTTTGAATTGGTAAACGCGCCCTTGACCCAGCTACCAATGTCGTTGGTGGCATGTTGGCAACCGAGGTTATGGCCGATCTCATGTGCGAAAACCGATGTGGGTGCGTACACGCCTTCCATCACGGTCATTCCGTAGCTTGGCGCGGGGTTGAAGCTGGTGATCATCCAACCTGTACCGTGGAATAATTCGCCCGGACTCGCACCCACAAACAGGGAGACAAGATCCGCTCGGTATTGCTGCCGCATCAGGTGGGCATTGTATAAATCCAAGGTCGTTCCATACGTAAGCGCCTTGAGATCTGTCACCAAATTGCCCGAGGTGCGATAATTGATTGGCCCGAGATGTGCGAGCACGAGTTTGGCGGTGATGCCACTGCGCCGGAATGCGGCATTCACTTGTGCCACGCTAAGCCGAGCGCGCGTCTCAATTCCTAGAAGGCCGGTGCTCTGCTTTTTGGCCTCGGGTGTGTAGAGTATCATAATGCTGATAATCGGCGGCCCCCAGTTCACCGCTCCCTGCAATACTTGAGTAGGCCAAGGGTTGGTGCGGGTGAGCACATGCGTGAACGCCGAAAACCCGTTCACTCGATTGGTCACCCCCCATTGCAACGCAGGCATGATCGCAGCGTCAGCATCGGGTGCCACTTCCACCGGCTTGGCGGCAAAATGTTCCTGCAACGCATGAGGCGTTTGCATCGCCAGCGGATCCAGCTCCACCACCGAGTGTTCGCCGTTTCCGGCGTAGTTCACCAAAAACTGCCGACCATCAGGCAACTCCACCGTACCGGCCAACGCATCGTCGACCGTCACAAATACCGCCAAGCTCCGGGGCACGCCGACCACCTCACCCATTACTTCCGTGCTGTTTCCGCTGGTGTATTCAGAATCCTCCAAGCGAATCCGAACCGTCTCGCCGGGAAACAATTCCAACTCAATAATTCTGCCCCCTTCGCGCACATCCTGCAACGCGTCGGGATGCAGCTTCACATGGCGGAACCGCTTGGCGATTTTCCGTTCGGGTAAGGAAATAATCGGACGCTTAGCCGCCTCCTCCAAGATCAGAGCCGGCGCAGGCTGCGTAGCGCGCCAAAGTTGAAGGCCGCCCACCACAAGAAAAGGCAGCAAAATCAAGAGTGCTATATATTGGCGTTTCATGTCAAAATGGCCTCATTCACGAGACACTTGGCAACCTAGCACTCATCCGCCAGCGCGCAAGGTGAAAGTGCCCGGCAAGATTTTTTAAACCGTACCGACAATCCGGTAACAACACAGTTATAGGTATGTATTTGTGTCACGAAATAAAATTATTGCTCGGTAACAACAATCAGGAATTGAGATCTGGAAATAGGGGGATCATCATCGAATAGCTTCCTCGCAGCCCATTGCAAAGCGCAAACCGAAATAATATAAATCTAGCATTGCCAGCCGCGCCCCTACTGCTACGATTTCGCCCATGAAGACCGTTCTTGCTTCCCTCATTGCCCTCACCCTCACCGCTAACGTATTTGCTGAAGGCTCTCAAGGCTCACCCAACGCTACTGCTGCGTTTTTAAAGAATGCGCAAAAGGGCGGACTTAAATTCAACGGCGTGGGTAATATGTTTGCCGGTCATTATGGGCTGTTGATTGTCGCCGAAAATGACGGCTCGCTCGTCGCCATCGATACCCGCCACACCGGTAAATTTACCACAGTAAAACCCATCGCCAACCTCGGAGCCAAAGTGGCCGGTGCCCTTGGCACTACCACCGACAAAGTGACGATCAACGATCTCAAAGCCAATCCCGAGACGGGCACTGTTTATATTAGCGTGCGCCGCAGTGACGGCATCAGCGCCATCCTTACCCTCGATGCCACGGGCAAGCTCGCCGCGCTCAATACCGCCAAGCTCAATTGGGTGCGCGTAAAGCTCGCCGATAAACTCCGCATCTCTCGCATTAGCGCCATTGGTCTCGCGGGCAATCGCGTGCTCGCCGCCGGCCAAAGCAACGATGCTTTTCGCAGCAAAATATTCTCCATCCCCACACCGATCGAACACGGCAGCACGGCCAATATTTATAGCACAGACACCTACCACGTGGCACATGGCCGTTGGGAAACCAAAGCGCCCATCCAAAGCTTCATTCTCATGCAGGACGCAGGCAAGCCGTACCTCGTTGGCTCATTTGCCTGCACTCCGATTGCAAAATTCCCGCTCACCAATCTCAAGGATGGCGCACAAGTGAAAGGCACCAGCGTGCTCGAGCTGGGCTCCGGCAATCGCCCGCTCGATATGTTCACCTATCGAAGCGGCGGCAAGCAATGGCTCGTCACTCATTCAATGCGGTTCCACAAACTCTTTGATTACACTCCGAGCAAATACTGGGCCGCTCGCGTCGACATGAAGATCATCACCGCCAGCGGGGAGAAAACCAACAAGACCGCCACCCGCCGCAACAAGACCATCGCCAAAGATCCGCAAGGCGTGGAAATCATCGAGGCCCTCCACGGCGCAGTACAAGTCGATGCCTACGGCAAACAACAAGCCATCCTGTTACGGGACGCCAACGGCAAGTTGAACTTGGAAATTGTAAAGTTGCCTTAATTGCCAACGGCTAAAATCGCCGTGAACAGCTTTCAGTTGCGCCCAATCGCCCTCGCCTTCAGCCTCGGCTTATGAAGCACCAACGCAGTGTCATCGCAGCCATCGCCGCGCTTTTGTTTACCCTCACCGCCCACGCTTGGGATTACGAGCGGCACCGGCTCATCAACGACCTCGCGCTCACCACGCTCTCCAAGGATTTCCCAGCCTTCGTGCGCTTGCCCGCCAATCGCGAGCGCATCCTTTTCCTCAGCGGCGAACCCGATCGCTGGCGCAATAACCGCGACCGTGCCCTGCGCCACCTCAACAGCCTCGATCATTACTTCGACCTTGAATACCTCGACCCCTACCAACTTAAGCCCGCCGACCTCAGCCATTTTCGCTACCGCTACGTCGAGCAAATGGCCAACGCCCGCGCCCACCTCAAGCTCGAACTGCCCGAAGCCAACCCCGACCACACCAAAGGCCATCCCGGTTTTCTGCCGTGGGCCATCAACGAAAACTACCTCAAACTCGTCAGCGCATTTTCCTACCTCAAAGTTTTTGAAAAAATGGGAACCGAAGAAGAAAAAAACAACGCGCGCGCCAACGTCATTTACCGAATGGGAATCCTCAGCCACTACGTTGGCGACGCCGCCCAACCCCTCCACACCACCAAACACTTCAACGGCTGGGTAGGCGACAACCCAAAAGACTACACCACCAGCCGCCGCTTCCACTCGTGGATTGACGGCGGCTTCTTCAAGGCCACCCAGTCCCCCGATCGCGCCGCCCTCGCCGGCGCCCTCCGCCCCGCTAAACTCATTGTGCGTCCCCTCGCCCGTGACCTCGCCAGCGGACACTTCCAACTCGCCCTCAACTTCATCCTCGCCCAACACCAAAAGATGGAACCCCTTTATCAGTTAGACAAAGAAAAAGGGCTCAGCCCAGAAACCCCCACCGCCGGAAAAATTTTCCTGGAGACCCAACTCAAAACCGGCACCCAATACCTCGGTGACCTCTGGCAAACCGCCTGGGCCGAAGCCCCCCCTGACCGCTTCCTCCAAACCTACCTTGCCAAAAGGCAGCTCCAAAAGGAGGAAAAATAACTGGTGGGGCCGGCAGGACTTAAACCTGCAACCAACGCATCCATCACCGTGCATCATCCCGCGAACCCGGCCGGAACCTTAAGGTTTTAGTTCTCTAATATTAAATTTTTCTGTATTTTCCCGAGGAGAGTGAAGGGTGTCGCGGTCGGAAAAGGAATTTTCTAGCAGTGGCGTAATCCTAACTTATTGATGAATTTACATTTACTCCGCACCCGCATCGTGCCCGTGGTTACACGGGTTGCTGTTTGCGTAGCACTCGCCGGGGTGGCATCTGCCGCTGAAATTCCTTCAGGGAAATCCGGTTTTGAATCGCACATCAAACCATTTTTTAAAACGTACTGTGTTAAGTGCCACGGACCGAAAAAAAGCAAAGGCAAGATCACCGTACACAGCCTGGATGGTGACCTGACTGCAGGTCAGGAGCTTGAACGATGGGAGCTGATTCTCGATGCACTTGAGCATCAGGACATGCCGCCGGAGGAAGAAAAGAATCAGCCAAGTGCTGCGGATAGGGCCGCTATCGTCAAGTGGATCGAGTCGGGCTTGCGTGACTACGTAAAAAATGCAAACAAGGTCGCGGTCGCCACAACAACACGAAGGCTCACCAATTTTGAGTATCAGAACACGATGCGTGATCTATTAGGTTTTGAACTCGAGCTTACCAAGGACCTGCCCGGCGACCCGGACAAACCGTATCATTTCAATAATACTGCGGAAATGATGATGATCGGGCCTGACCAACTGGTTCGCTACAAGGAGGCGGCACGCAAGGCTATGGCAAGCGCGATTGTCGATCCTGGGAAGCCGGAAATTCACCGATTTAGCTCGAAGTGGGAACATGGAAAATCAGGCAAAGGCGGATTGTCTCAAGCGGAGATCGGCGTCTACCAAGGACCCGGCGTCGGCAGAAAAACCGTCGGATTGAAAAGCTGGCCCCAAACCGGTGAATTCAGAATCCGCGTCAAGGCATCGGGAAATTTTCCGCCAGGGTTCAAAGAAGTGCCACTCCGTCTAGTGATGGGCACCAGCCTCCGCCATGATTCAGGATCTGGAATCTATCAGGAAGTAGGAACCGTTCATTTGACGAACACTCCTGACAACCCCGAGGAGTTTGAATTTCGGGGGCGCATCGAAAACATACCGGTCCAACCAGCCAGCAAGCACAGAAACAAGATACTCCCACCCAAGATCACCATCACCGCCCAGAATATTTTCGACAACGGCGAACTCAACGACCACCGCAAGAGTGGGTTTGACGCCTCCTGGAGTGTCAAGGCTCCCCGCGTGATACTTGAGTCGCTCGAGTTCGAGGCCCCTGTGGCTGAGGTCTGGCCGCCGGAACACCACACCCGTATCCTTTTTGAGTCACCTCTGCGTAACACAAAGACTGGCGAGTATGCTTATGAGGTTATCAAACGCTTCATGACGCGGGCGTTTCGGCGACCGGTTGCTAAAGATGAGGTTGATCACTTTCACCGTATCTATAAGATCTACGATGCGGAGTTTGATACTCTTGAGCAGGCTATGCGCGAGACGTTGGCGATGGTGCTGATATCACCGCAGTTTCTTTATCACGCGGTGATTGATGACGCCGCCGCGACGAAGCAATATGAACTCGCCTCGCGCCTATCCTATTTCCTCTGGGGAAGCATGCCCGACAAGGAACTGTTTGATCTTGCTGCATCAGGCAAGCTGAATGACCCCGCAGTCATTGAGACCCAGACGCGCCGACTTCTTGCTGACAAGCGTGCCGTAGGTTTTGTCGAGAACTTCACCGCCCAGTGGCTGAGCATCGCCAAGATGAAAACGGTGAACATCAACCATGATCTTTTCCCCCGGTTTCTCTATACCGTACATCTTGGTGAGCGACGTGGTCAGGAGCAGCTGTTCCGTCCGACCATCCGTGACTATATGCACGAGGAGACAGTGGGCTTCGTCGGCGAACTGATCAGAAACAACGCGAGTGTCATGAATATCGTGGACTCTAGTTTTGCTTACCTCAACGAACCGCTCGCGGTGCATTACGGTGTCGGCGGTGTCGAGGGATTAAAGTTCCGTGCCGTTCCAATCAAACCCGAAGATCGCCTTGGAGGACTTCTGACACAAGGGTCCGTGTTGGTAGGAAATTCCACCGGTTCGGCTCCACACCCGATCTATCGGGCAGTTTGGTTGCGAGAGGCGATTCTGGGCGACAAGGTCAAGCCACCACCTGCTGAAGTTCCGGCATTATCTGACTCCGTTGGTGATTCCGCGGATGAAGCGGTCTCGATCAAGAACCTGCTCGCGCTCCACCGAAATAAGGAAAGCTGCTACGATTGCCACGTGCGGCTCGATCCATGGGGGATTCCATTCGAACGCTACAGCGCGATCGGGAAATACCAGCCCTTGATTCCCAAAGACAAGGTTCGGGTGAGGGGTTTCAACCATAAGCAAGACAAGACCTTAGCAGGCTATCAGGCCTATCTGAAATCGATCTACACAGAGGAAGTGGACGCCTCCTCGCGCGTGCCTCACGGCCCCGCGGTTGACGGCATGCAGAAACTCAAAAAGTATCTACTCAAGGAACGCAAGGCTGAGATCGCCGAAAACGTCATCCGCAGACTGATGACATACAGTGTCGGCCGGGAGCTCACCTACCGCGATCGATTTGAGGTTAAGAAGTTGCTGAAGCTGGCGGAGGAAAATGGATACAAACTGCAGGACATGATTGCATCCGTTTGCCAGAGCCCCACATTCACAGGCACCAAAACCAAGGAAGAATAATCCCATGAAACAGAAATCCTGGCATATCAATCGACGTGAGTTCGTCAGAGGCGGTGGTGCTGCACTGGCCTTGCCATTGCTCCAAGGCATGTCCTGGGGCAAGGCAGCAGCAGGCAAGGCACTGCCAAAACGCATGATGGTCAGCTACATCTCCTATGGTGTTTACGAACCGAAAGGTAAAAACGGCTCGCACCACGACTGGAACTGGTGGCCGTGCAAAGACGCCGGCCCGCTTACTTTCAACGAATCAGCCGCTCCCTTCGCGCCACTCAAGGACTCCGTGAGTTACCTCCGTGGCCTCGAGCACGCAGGTGGTTTAGGAATGGGTGGCCACAGCAGCGGCGACGTCTTCGCCACTGGCGCCGATATGTCGGTTACGGAAAAAAGAAACAACATCTCCGTCGATCAACTCGCTGCGAAGGTGAATGGACATAAGACCCGCTACGCCTCACTCGTGTTGGGCACCGAGGGCGGCACTGGCTCCTACGGCAGTGCCAAGACACTTTCGCACTACGGACCCGGCCGGCCGATCCCGTCGATGCACCGACCCCAGGAGATTTTTAACCGACTCTTCAACCCCTACGCAGGCAAAGGCATCGAGCAAGTCCGTGCCGATCTCAAACGCGAAGCGAGTGTGCTCGATCTGATGATGGACGACTCCAAGCGACTCCAAGGTCGACTTGGAAAAGAAGACCAACAGAAAATGGAGGAGTATCTCGACTCCATACGTGCACTCGAGAAGCGTGTCGAACGCACCAGCCAGTGGACACATCAGTCGCTGCCGAATGTCGATACCAAGGGGCTGAACCTTGAGGTTTCCCATAAAGACCCGGAGCAATACACCCGCTGCATGTATGACCTGCTCTACCTCGCTTTCCAGACGGACTCCACCCGCTTCGCCACCCTGATGCTCGAAAGCGAGCATTCCAGCGGCAGCGAGTTGTGGAACTATGCCAACTACGTGCTCGGCTACAAAGGAGCCACTCACGACATCGCGCACAAGCGCCCGACCGAATCAGGAAAGTGGGACAACTGGCGCGCCAAGCAGCATGCCTACTTCCTGGAGCGCTTGCGGAACACTCCTGAAGGCGATAGCAATATGCTCGACCAAACGGTGGTCGTCTGGGGCTCAGCCCACCCACACGCATCCCACAGCAGCAAGAACTACCCGATTCAGGTGGCGGGTGGAAAGGCGCTTGGCTTCAAGCACGGGAATCTGCACTCTTTTAAAGGAGAGAAAAAGGTGCCGCTCTCTAACCTGTATGTCTCGATGCTCAATGCAGTCGACGCTCCAACAAAGAAATTCGCCGACAGCACCGGCGAGATGACAGAAATCCTATGAGGGTCAACGCAATGGCAACGATAGAACAGGCCGAATATTGGAAAATGGCCCATTTCATTTGAGCCTGAAAAAACACTGCTAAAAAATCGGTGGGCCCGGCAGGACTTGAACCTGCAACCAACGCATTATGAGTGCGCTGCTCTAACCGATTGAGCTACGGGCCCGTTGGCTGTTAGTTTGGCGAATTGGGTGGGGTTTGGAAAGGTTTTCAGTTTCCGGCACTTGGTGTGCTGGAAATTTCCTCTGGGGGTTCGAGCTTCACATTGCGGCGACGATGCCATTGGGCAAGGAGTCCGTCATGGGGGCTGAGGAGCCAGGCGAGGAGGAAGAGGGCCATTCCCGCGACGAC
>JAPKEI010000441.1 GCA_028872685.1 Verrucomicrobiota bacterium
GACCCCGATGAAAGAATGCCGCCGGCAAAATCAAATCGCGTGCTGAGCGATGAGGATCGCGCAAAGTTGTTGCGATGGCTAAAGGAGGGCGCGAAGTGGCCGGAGGATGACAGGCATTGGGCCTTTGTGCCGCCCAAGAGACCGGTGTTGCCTAAGGTGAAAAATGACGCGTGGATTCGTAACGAGATTGATGCGTTCGTATTGGCGCGACTGGAACGGGAGAAATTGCAACCGGCGAAGGAGGCGGACAAGGCGACTTTGCTTCGGCGGGTGAGCTTTGACCTCACGGGCTTGCCGCCGACGATTGCGGAATTGGACGCATTCCTCAATGACGGTTCGCTTAATGCTTACGAAAAGGCGGTGGACCGGCTGCTGGCGTCTCCGCGTTATGGCGAGCACATGGCACTGGGATGGATGGAGGCTTCGCGCTATGCGGACACGGATGGATATCAAAATGATAGACTTAGGTATATGTGGGTCTGGCGCGATTGGCTCATCAAGGTGCTCAATGACAATGTGCCATTCGACCGGTTTGTGACGGAGCAGATGGCGGGCGACTTATTGCCAGATCGTAATTTTTTCACGCAAGTAGCCACGGGATTCAATCGCAATCATCGCATCAACTCCGAGGGCGGCTCCATTCCAGCCGA
Source organism: Verrucomicrobiota bacterium (assembly GCA_028872685.1). Classification (GTDB taxonomy): domain Bacteria; phylum Verrucomicrobiota; class Verrucomicrobiia; order Limisphaerales; family UBA1100; genus JACNJL01. Next base: position 651 of record JAPKEI010000441.1, read on the forward strand.
GTGGATTGTGGAATACGTGGCCGATCGCGTGGAGACGATGGGCACGATGTTCCTTGGACTCACGCTCACATGCTCACGCTGCCACGATCACAAATACGACCCCATCGCACAGAAGGATTTTTATCGGATATTCGCCTTCTTCAACAACATCGCGGAGGCCGGTCTCGGACCTAATAATGGAAACAGTCCGCCTTTCATCAACGTGCCAAAAAGCTGGCCGAATTTGTCGGAGACGGAAGCAAAGTTTGTCGTGCCCGCGCCGGTCAAAATCAAGGTGATCCAAACCTCAGTGCCGCGTCCGCAATCCGGCAAGCCGGATACAGTCATGGTGCTGCACGAATTAAAAGAACCGCGGCCAACGTTTCGCCTCGAACGTGGCGTGTACAATCAGCCCGATAAAACCGAGCAGTTGCATCCCGCCATACCGCCGGTACTGGGCGAATGGAACAAGAAATGGCCGCGCAACCGCCTCGGCCTCGCGCAGTGGTTGGTGGACCCGAAGCATCCGCTCACCGCACGCGTCACCGCTAATCGAATGTGGCAGCATTACTTCGGCATGGGCCTCGTGAAGACGAGCGAAAACTTTGGCGTGCAAGGGGAGTTGCCGAGCCATCCAGCGTTGCTCGATTGGTTGGCCACGGAATTTATCCGCTGCAAATGGGACCAGAAAGCGATGCACAAACTCATCGTGACCAGCGCGACCTATCGTCAAGCGTCAGGTACGTCGATGGACTTGCTGCGGCGCGACCCCGAAAACCGACTGCTCGCCCACGGCCCACGTAAGCGCCTTACACCCTACGCGATTCGCGACGCGGCGTTGTCCAACAGCGGGTTGATGAACGGACAAATCGGCGGCCCATCGGTGAAGCCGTATATGCCGCCGGGTATTTGGAAAAGCATTTCCAACGCAACCTACAAACAGGACAAAGGCGACAAACTTTATCGGCGCGGTATGTACACTTACTGGCGCCGCACCGTGCCGCCGCCAACGATGATGGCCTTCAACGCCGCCGCGCGCGAAATTTGCACGGTGCGCACGGACCTCACCACCACGCCGTTGCAAGCGCTCACGATGATGAACAACAAAACCTACGTTGAAGCCGCCCGCTTCCTCGCCGAACGGATGATGAAAACCGCCGGCTTGAAACCGCGCCAACGCGTGGCCGAAGCCTTCCGCGCCGTGACCAGCCGCGCACCACTCAAAGGCGAGCTGGATTTGTTGATGGCCGACTTCGCTTTTTACAAAAACGATTTCACAAAACATCC
>JAPKEI010000100.1 GCA_028872685.1 Verrucomicrobiota bacterium
TTTGAAATGAACCGCGAACGGCCGCACGCATGGCGTTATCGCGATTACGTCATCGAGTCCTTCAACACCGACAAGCCGTATAATCAGTTTGTGAAAGAACAGCTCGCGGGCGATACGTTCGGGGCGGAGGCCGCTACCGGCTTCATCGTCGCTGGACCTCACGATATGGTGCTCGGTAGTGATCCCGCGCATCAAGCCACGCTCCGACAAAATGACCTCGCTGAAATGGTCAACGCCACGGGCACAACTTTTCTCGGCCTCACGCTTGGCTGCGCGCGTTGTCACAACCACAAGTTTGACCCCGTGTCACAAAATGATTTTTACGCAATGACTGCCATCTTTGCCGGCGTTCAACATGCCGACCGAATCATCGGGGGCAAAAGAAATATCCAGCGCAAAACCAAGTTGCTGGAGGAGATGACAGGGCTGGACAAGTCATTGGCCGGACTGCTCAAGCCGCCGGTCACCTACGACCGCAACGAGGAATTTTTTGCACCGGTGAAGGCCCAATCCGTGCGCTTCACCGTCCTCGCCACATCCAGTCGAGGTGAGCCGTGCATCGACGAGCTAGAAGTGTTCGATACGGACAAAAAAAACGTGGCGCGAGGTGGCTCACTGAAATCCTCCGGCGACTTCGCCAACAATCCCAATCACAAACTCGCGCACCTCATCGATGGGAAGTTTGGCAACTCCCGCAGTTGGATTTCCAATGAGCGCGGCAAGGGCTGGGTACAGATTACTTTTTCGCAACCGGCGCGCATCGAGCGCATCATATGGCAGCGCGACCGCCTTGGAAAATACAAGGACCGCCTGCCGGCGAATTACAAAATCGAAATCGAATCCGCTCCGGGCCAATGGCGGGTGGTGGCGTCCTCGGAAAACCGCGTGCTCTTCGGCGCGAAATTCGACGCCAACGCCGTGGCGACGCGGAAGGATTTGACCGAGGCGCAAAAGACGAAAACCACGGCCTTGTTTAAAAAGCACGCGGCGTTGCGGAAGGAGTTGACGAAAATTGAGACCGGCCCGCTGGCCTACGCGGGCAAATTTGAAAAACCGCCCAAGACCTTTCGGCTGCACCGCGGCGATGCCATACAACCGCGCGAGGCGGTGACGGCGGGCACGTTGCTGAAATTCAACGGCGCACGCCTTGCCGCCGAGGCCCCGGAGGAGGCACGGCGCACGGCGTTGGCGGAGTGGATTGTGAACCCCGAAAATCCACTTACCGCGCGTGTCATCGTCAATCGCGTTTGGCAGTACCATTTCGGCACGGGCTTGGTGGACACACCCAGCGATTTTGGCCACAACGGCGCGCCACCAACGCACCCGGAATTTCTCGATTGGCTCGCGACGGATTTCATCACGCACCGTTGGTCGCTCAAGCATCTGCACCGGCGCATCCTAGGCTCACGCGCCTTCACGCAATCCAGCACGCCCCAACCCGCCGCGCTAAAGCGCGATGCCCAAAGCCGGTTGCTGTGGCGTTTCCCGCCGCGCCGACTGGAAGCCGAGGCCATCCGCGACAGCATCCTCGCCGCCTCCGGCAAGCTCGACCTCGCCATGGGCGGCCCCGGCTTCAGCCTGTTTGAAATTCAAAAGGAAAATGTGCGCCACTATTTTCCGAAAAAAAAATTCAGCGCCGCTGACTGGCGCCGCATGGTGTATGCCACCAAATTCCGGCAGGAACAGGACGACGTATTCGGCGCGTTCGACTGCCCCGACGGCAATCAATCCGTCCCCCGCCGTGGCCGATCCACCACCCCAATGCAGGCACTAAACCTTTTAAACAGCGCCTTTGTGCTGGACCAAGCCAAGCACCTCGCCGCGCGCATCAAAAAAGACGCCGGGGATAACCCCGAGGCTCAAGTGCGCCGTGCCTTCCACCTCACCCTCGGCCGCGCCCCCGAGGACCGCGAACTGGCCGCCGCCAAAAATCTATCCTCCGCCCACGGCCTCCCCGCCCTCGCCCGCGCATTATTTAACACCCACGAATTTATCACTATCCCATGACGATCAACCGCCGTTCATTTCTCGGCCACGCCGCCACGGGCTTGAGCAGTATGGCGTTGCTGGATTTGCTGCAGCGCGACCGCTTGCTCGCCGCGCAGCCCATTCGGCCGGACATCCTTCCCACGCGCCCGCACGCCGCGCGGCCAGCGCATTTTTCGCCCAAAGCCAAGCAGATTCTCGTCATCTTTTGCAGCGGCGCAATCAGCCATATGGACACTTGGGATTACAAACCCGAGCTGGCCAAGCGCCACGGTCAGCCGTTGCCGGGCGCCAATGGCCTCGTCACCTCGCAGGGTCAACAGGGGAATCTCACACGACCGCTGTATCCATTCCGGCGTTATGGGCAGAGCGGGAAAAGGGTCAGCGACCTCGTCAGCCACATTGGCGAGTTTGCCGATGACATTTGCTGGGTGCACTCGGTGAAAGGCAAAACCAACAGCCATGGCCCGGGCGAAAATTTTATGAGCACCGGCTTCACCGCCGACGGGTTTCCCAGTATGGGCGCGTGGGCGACGTACGCGCTCGGCAGCGAAAACGAAACACTGCCCGCCTACGTGGCCATCCCCGACCCACGCGGCAAACCGCAAAGCAGCGTGAACAATTGGGCGCCTGGTTTTCTGCCCGCCGCATATCAAGGTGTGGATTTCAACAGCACCAACCCCGTGCGCAATCTTGCACGGCCCGCGTCCATCCCAGTCGCCGCTGACCGTGCCGCGCGCGATCTCATCCAGTCGCTCAACCGCCGCCAACTCGAGCGTTTCCCCGGCGACCCCGACCTCGCCGCGCGCATTGCCGCCTACCAAATCACCGGCCGCATGCAATCGAGCATCCCCGCCGTGAGCGATCTCTCCCGCGAACCCGCGCACATTCTAAAAATGTACGGCGCCGACGACACGAAAACGAAACACAAAGCCGACTACGCACGCAACTGCATCCTCGCCCGGCGGCTCCTGGAAAAAGGCGTGCGCTTCGTACAGCTTTTTAATGGCAGCTACCAAACCGGCGGCGAAGGCACCAGCAACTGGGACGGCCACAAAAAACTCACCGCACAATACGACGTGCACGGCCCCATCTTCAACCAACCCACCGGCGCGCTCCTGCGCGACCTCAAACAACGCGGACTCCTCGAACACACCTTGGTTTTTTGCTGCACCGAATTTGGCCGGATGCCCACCTTCCAAAAAGGCGCCAGCGGCCGCGACCACAATCCCGATGGCTTCACCGCTTGGTTCGCCGGTGCCGGCGTCAAGCGCGGTCACACCCACGGCACCACCGACGACTTCGGCTGGAAGGCCGAGCAAAACCCCGTCACCGTCCACGACCTCCACGCCACTGCCCTCCACCTCCTGGGATTAAACCACGAACGCCTCAGCTACCGCCAAAACGGAACCGAACGCCGCCTCACCGACGTGCACGGACATGTGATTAAAGAAGTGCTGGCGTGATGGGTTCGTTGGGGCCCGGCAAACCCTGCCCTGCCCTTACTGGGCACGTTCTCTGACACCCGCAATTCCTTGGACGGAAGCCCAAGGCTAAGACTACCCAGCTTGGTTTCCATCGTTTTGGTGGAATCAAAAGAAGTAAATGCAGCAAAAACATTGGCGAAATTTTTGCTGAAGGTTATCGTTCACCAATGTCGCACGTAAAAGATTTTGGCGCAGTTGGCGATGGCAAGGCGGATGACACCGCCGAACTACAGCACGCAATCAATGATGGCGAACGACGGGTGGTGATTCCCCACGGCACCTATCGCATCACCAAGTCGCTGGTTATCGATCTGGACAAGGTTGGTTTCACGAGCATCAGTGGTGATGGTGGCACGGCGACAATTGTGATGGATGGTCCGGGGCCGGCGTTGCGGATGGTGGGCACGCATCAAGGCACGGCCGATCCGTCCTCATTTAAGCCCAACGTATGGCAGAGTCAGCGCATGCCCACCGTGAGTGGGTTGGAAATCGTAGGCAATCATCCGGAGGCCATTGGAATCCAACTGGAGCGCACTATGCAGGCAACACTCACAGGTGTACTCATCCGAAAATGCAAGTTCGGTATCCACCTAATCACACGCAATCGAAACACGATTATCTCGCACTGCCACATCTATGATGGCGCAGGCAAAGAAGCGATTGGGATTTATCTTGATGGATGTGATCTCCACCAGATAAATATCATCGGCTGCCACGTGAGCTATCACCGGCACGCGGGCATCAAGCTGCAGCGCAGCAGTGTGCGCAATTTGCAGATCACCGGTTGTGACATTGAGTACAATTTTGACGCTGAGGAAACGGACTGCGCCGATGTGTGGATTGATGCGCGTGAGGCCAAGGTGCGCGAGGTGACGATTTCCTCCTGCACCATCCAGGCCAAGTACAGCCCTTCCGGCGCCAATGTGCGTATCGAGGCCAAACCCACCGAGCTATCGACTGATGCGGGCCTGTGGACCATCAGCGGCAACATCATCCAAAGCCAAACGCACAACCTGCTCTTGCGCAACTGTCATGGAATTGCGGTAACGGGCAACTCCTTCTGCTCTGCCGGCGAACGCTCCCTCATCATCGACACCTGCCGCAACATCGCCGTGGGTTCGTGCACCATTGATTACAATCCGGATTACAAGGGCAGCCGCTTCGATGGCGTGCTGGTGAAGGATAGCGCAGGCATTAACCTCAACGGCCTCATTGTCGAAGCCAGCCAAGCCGGCACGGAAAAAAGCGACGGCGCGATTGGCATTTTCAATTCCCACGACATCACCGTGGCCAATTGCCAAATACACGACCCCAAACACCGCGCACTGCATCTCGACAACGTCCACCACGCCGTCATCAGCGCCAACCTCGTGCGTGATCACGGCAGAGTGCCGACAATGCAGGAAGCGGTGCTGGTGACCGGCGGTGGCAATTTGGAATTTCCCGGCAACTTGTTGGACAAAGGTCGCCGTGGGAAAATGACCAAGGCCCAATAACCAAAATTTATTAACGGACGGTTGAATTGTTTGAGGATTTTTAGGGTTGACCACTTCCTTCTCCCTCACTTCAGTCTCGCGTATCCGCCTCCACTGTGCTTTACTTACCCGCTATGGAGGGTTTTGGTTCCAAGTTTCCACCGCCACCGGTGCGCCCGTGGTGGCATCATTTGGCGTGGGCATTGCCATTAGTGGCTTTGGCCGCGGGGCTAGGTTGGTGGCAAGGCGGCAAACGCCAGCAAGTCGCCGCACCCAAGGAACGCCCGCCCGCGGTGAAGCCGATGGAGAAAAAACCCGCGCCGGCAGTGACGGTGACCAATCAGCCCGCGCCGGTTATCGGCAATCGCGTCCCCGTGCAACCGGCGACGAATCAGTGGATTTCCCAACGCGGCGTGCGAGTGTACACCAACGCCACCGACGCCGCCCGCATCGGGCTCACGCGCATCGACGAACAAAGGCTGCCCAATCTCACAACCAGTTTCAACCCGCGCCCGGTGTCCGCCGGAAATGGTTTGGAACTTCAAGTGGCGTTGGATCGGCGGGGCTTTTCGCCGGGCTCAATCGACGGCATGAGCGGCCCGCAAACCCAAGCAGCCATCGCGGCATTTCAACAGCAGCAACGGCTCCCCATTAGCGCTCGACTCGATGCCGCCACACGTCGCGCTCTCACGCTACGCGCGCCGGTATTTGCGCAGTACACCGTGTCCACCAACGACCTCGCGCGGCCTGTACCGCTCGGCAAAACGTGGACCGAAAAATCACGCCAATCTATTTTGGATTACGAAAGTTTGCTGGAATTAGTCGCCGAGAAACACCATTGCTCACCGCGTTATTTACAGAAGATTAATCCGCTATTGCATTGGCCCGGCGTGCGCGCGGGCACCGGTGTGAAAGTGCCCAACACCGCCGGCACCGGTACGATGTCAGGCATGGGCGCGTTGATTCACATACAGTTGCGCGCCAAGACACTGCGCGTGTACGACAGCAGTACAAATCTTGTGGCGCAGTTCCCCTGCTCCATCGCCACGCGCGTGGAAAATCGACCCGCCGGACGGCTGGCCGTCACCGCCGTGGCGTATCCGGCCGATTACACATTTAATCCCACGCGTTTTCCCAACTCACCCGAAGCCCTCGCCGGCAGTGGATCGCTCAATATCCCGCCCGGGCCGAACAATCCCATCGGCACGGCGTGGTTTAGCCTCAGCCAACCCGGCTACGGCATCCACGGCTCGCCCGACCCAGAAAAAATCGGCCGCACCACATCGCTGGGCTGCTTTCGATTGGCCAACTGGAACGCGGAACGGTTGTTGAAATTAGTGCGAGTCGGGACAATCGTCCTTATTGAGTGAATCGAGGGACTCACTTCTCACTTTCCTACCGCCTCATCCATTCTCGCAGTGGATTATTCCGCAGCAAATCAAATACCAACTCGTTCAAGCGCGCCGCTTTCTTCTCTTCCACACGCAAAACTTGGACAGCGGTGGCCACCAACACCACGAGGAGTGCGGTGAAATAAATACTAAATTGATTCCATTCGAGGCCGAGCCAGTTCACTTTTACGCTGGTGAGTGAATCAATGAGAATGCCCCATAGGATAGGGAAAATGCCGACAGCAAGACTGCCGACCACCGAATAGAGCGCGAAAAAATGACTCTTGCCCAGTTCCGGCACCGTGGCCATCGCGAGTTTGGTGAGGCTCATATAAAATGTACAGAAACCGAAACCCATCACGAAGTACACGCCACAAACCCAATCGAAACGCACTGGAATTTTGCCACCACTCATCCCAATCCACATCGCCATCACCAATCCCAGAATGCCGAGCGCGAGAAACATCAGCGGCCGACTGCCCAGTCGGTCCAATCGCGAATACAAAAACCACAACGTAATCAGACCGCCCACAAACTTGGCCGCACTCGCGTAGAGCACGCGGTCATCCGCCAAAGCGCCCTCGCCGGTTTTGAGAAATTTCACAATGAATCCGAGCAGGCCACCCATAAAAATTGCCCAAATAAAACACACCCACAATAGTTTGCGAAACGGCTGATGCCGGATGATTTCACTCCACTTCACCGGTTGTTTACTTTGCGCATCTTCTTCGGCAACGGGCGCATCGGGCACGCGATGGATGAACCATAAACTCACCAAGCCCGTCACCAAACTAAACGCAAAGAGGCCCGCAAACTGATGCGGCACGGCATCCTTGCCTAGATACATCGCCGCCAACATCAGCGCAAAAAAACTACCAATATTGTTGGCCGCCGACTCGCGCGTGAGATAGCGCCCGCGTACCCGTTCGGGAATGATGCCGGTGATCCATGGGAACCACGCCGTGCTCGCAATTCCGCGAATGAGATTGAAACAAAATAGCGCGCCAATAATTAGCGCCAGTTGACTCTGCGGATTGATGTGCCCGTCCAGCAGCGGCACGGCCACCAACGGCAGCACAAAAACGAGCCGCAACGTCCAGCCAACCGTGATCGAACGCTTATAACCAAACCGGCCCACATGATCGGCGGCGGGAATTTGGAAAATCACCATCAAGGGCGTGATGCCCGCGATAAGCCCGATGACCGTCGCACTGGCGCCCAAACTTTCCGCATACAAAATGATGGGGCTGTCCATCACGATCATGCACGAGACAAAGTTGAAAAAGAAAAACACAAAGAGGTAATTCACCCCTTTTGGAAATCCCGAATTGTCTCCCGCCTCGCTCAAGCGGATTTTTTGGAAGGCGAAGCCGTGTATTCAGCGGGCAAAAATGAAAGAAACAAACCCGCGCCCACCAGTGCGATGCCGAGATAACTAAGGAAGTCACCCGCGTCCATCCATACGATGCCGAGATGACTAAGGAAGTCACTGGCCCAAAGCGAGCCTAAGTGGAGCAGCAAACCAAGGCCCATCATCGCCGCAACAATTTTTGCGATGAGCGCATTGTATTCCTTGCTTAATTGCGCGCCGCTTTGCCAATTGCGAATGGGCTGAATTGCCGCGAGCATAAGCAGCACCTGAAGGATGGCAAACCATTGCAGGGATTCGAACGCTTCGTCCATAAAACCGTAGCTATGTAAGCCGATGCCCAGCATATTCACGCCAAACCACGACCACGCGGTGACGATGTTGCCGAACAGTGCCAAAGTCACAAGTCCTCGATCCCGGACCAGCCCGCCCCAGCGGCAGTGGAGAATGATCGCATTCCACACGACGATCATCAAAGCACCATTTTCCTTTGAATCCCACCCCCAGAACCGCCCCCACGATTGGTCCGCCCAAATACCACCGAGCACAGTGCCGACAAAGCTAAAGAGTGTGGCAAAGCAGACAATTCCGTAAACCATGCGCGCGAGGCTTTTAGCTGTTTCACTATCCAGCGATGGAGTAAACACCCCGCGTAACACGTAGATCAAGGCGAGGAATCCCGCGAGGAAAGTGGCGGCATAGCCCAAGGTCACAACCACCACGTGTGTTGCTAACCAAAAATTCGTATCAAGCACCGCGCGCATCATTTCCATCGTATCTCCCTCTTTTGAGAGATGGCTGGCGATGATAAGAGTAGAAAACCCAACCAGCCCAGCCACGCAGCTACCGATGCCGTTACGATAAATGCGCTCCAGAATCCAACCCAATAACACTGAACCCCAACCGACAAACACGGCAGAGGAATAAAGATTTGTTACCGGTGGCCGATCTTCAAGAAGCATCCGAAAGACCAACCCTAAAGTATGCAAAAATAACGCAAGGCCAATCAGGTAAAATGCCGTATTCACCAGTCCACGCGACATCCTCAGCCAAGAGAAACATGCCAAGAGCAGTGCAATCACATAAATACCCTGAGCACGGGCGAAGGGAGCGAAGGTATTAAAGAAATG
>JAPKEI010000101.1 GCA_028872685.1 Verrucomicrobiota bacterium
ACGCCGCGCAAGGCGGAGCTACAGCAGTGGCCGTCACCGGCAAGCGCACGGTGAATTTCACTTCCGGACAGGGCATCGTGTACGCGATGGAGCAGTATTACCACGCGCCCGGCAAGCTCTCCACGATGGTGGTGGAAGTCGGTGCCCGCGCGCTCACCAAGCACGCTCTCAATGTCCACTGCGGTCACGATGATTTTTATGCCGCGCTGGATACCGGCTGGACGATGCTGGTGGGACGCGACGCCCAACAAGCCGCCGACCAAGCGATCATCTTGCGCAAGTGCAACGAGCTGGCGCTCAATCCCGGGATGAACATTCAGGACGGAATGCTCACCACGCATTCCGAGCGCACGTATCGCGCGCCGGAAGCGGATTTGTTGCGTGAATATCTGGGCGCGCCCGATGAGATTGTCGATTGCCCCACTCCCGCCCAACGCGAACTCTTTGGCCCCACGCGTCGGCGCGTGCCGGAGATGATGGATCTGAAAAATCCCGTCCTGCTCGGGCCGGTGCAAAATCAGGAGCATCATATGAACGGCTGCATTGCACGCCGCGATAATTTCAGCGAGCCCATCCTCGGCATGCTTGAGCAATGCTACGAGGAGTTTGCCCAACTCACCGGCAGGCGTTACGGGCTCATTTCGGAATATCGCACAGAGGATGCGGACACTGTATTTGTGTCGCTCGGTTGCGCGGCGGAAAATGTGGAGTGTGCCTGCGATTATCTGCGCGAACAGCGCAATGCCAAAGTCGGCTCCATTCACATCAACGTCATCCGGCCTTTCCCCGAGGCGGCGGTGATCAATGCCTTGCGCGGCAAGAAAAATGTAATCGTCATCGAGCGCACCGACGAGGCATTGGCCGGCGACAATCCGCTGGGCCGCGATATTCGCACCGCGCTTTCCAAGGGCTTGGAGAGCGGCAAACACGGCGGCGATTTGCCCTCGCTCACGGATGCCGAAATGCCCCGCATATTCCGTGGTAGCTACGGCATGGGCTCACGCGATTTCCGGCCTGAACATTCGCTGGGCGCGTACGAATTCGCCACCGGCCAAACCAAACGCAAAGACGGCCGAAGTGCCGAAGACGGCGAATCCTATTTCACCCTTGGTATCGACCATCCGTACAGTGTCATTTCCAAGGACACCCCCTCGCTGCTGCCCAACGGCGCAATCGCGGTGCGGTTCCATTCCATCGGCGGTTGGGGAATGATTACCACCGGCAAAAACCTCGGCGAGATTGTTGGCAAATTCGGCCAAACCATTTCCGAGCGCAACCCGAGCTACGACGACCTCGGCCTACTTGAAGACAAGCTCTTCATCATGGCCAACCCCAAGTATGGCTCGGAGAAAAAAGGTGCGCCCACCAATTATTTTCTCACCGTCGCGCCCGAGCGTATTCTAGTGAACTGCGAACTCAACCACGTGGATGTGGTGCTCTGTTGCGATCCCAAAGCCTTCACGCACTGCAACCCGCTTGAGGGCATCAACAAAGGCGGCAGCCTCGTTTGGGAATCGAACGAAACGCCCGAGACCGCGTGGCAACGCATCCCCGCCCATCATCGCGCCTTTATTAAAGAGAACAACATTCGCGTGTTCATTCTGCCCGGTTTCGATATCGCCCGCGATGCCACCAGCCGCGCGGATCTCCAGCTGCGTATGCAGGGCAACTCCTTCCTCGGCGCGTTTTTCCGCGTCTCCAGTTTTCTCAAGGATCACAACATCGGCGAGGAGGAGTACCACCAAATCGTGCACGATCAGTACGAGAAAAAATTTGGCCGCTTCGGCAAGGCTGTCGTGGAGTCGAATATGAAAGTGATGCTCGGCGGCTTCGAGCGCGTGGTGGAAATCCAGCACGGCGAAATTGAAGACGCCGACACCTCGAGCATGCGCAACCCGATGCTCGCCCCGCACACTGCGTCCGATATCGAAATGCCAGGCACCGCCGGCTGCGACTCCAGCGGCTGCCCCAGCTGCGCCATGCCCGAAGAACAGGAACGTGCGCCGTTCCAGACGATGGAGAAATTTGATTCCGAGTTCCGCAACGAACTGGGTTACCACCAACCTGCCGGGGCTTTTGCCAGCTTGGGCGTGATGGGCTCGGGCAGTGGCGCCACGCAGAGCAAATATGTGGCTCGCCGCGAGACGCCGGTTTATATCGCGGAAAATTGCACCCAATGTATGGAGTGCATCACCGCCTGTCCGGACACCGCGCTGCCGAATACCGCGCAGGATCTCAGCACAGTTTTGGTCACGGCCGTTCGAAATTACGTCGGCGACAAGGACGCGCAAAGGGCGCTGCTTAATGAGGTCAAAGGCCTCGACGATCGCTGCCGCGCACGGATGAATGAGAATGTGGCCAGTAAAGGGAAGGAGCCGTTTAAAGATATTTTGCGATCCGAAGTGGATCAGCTTACCTCCATCGATGAAAGCGCGCGTGCGGAGTTTATGACGATCATCGATAAACTGCCGTTGGCGTATAATGATGTCTCCGCAATTTATCGCAGCGTCGAAAAGAAGAGTCCCGGCAATGGCGGTCTCTTTGCGATTTTTGTTTCCGACCTCTGCAAAGGCTGCGGCGAGTGCGTGCAGGTTTGCGGCGATCACGACGCGCTGCGGATGGTGACTGAAACGCCGGAACTCAACGCCGAGTTGACCACCGCGCAGGTGTTCAGCCGGTTGTTGCCCGACACCAGCCAGAAATTCCTCGGGCTGTATAACGACGACACGCCCGAAGCATCGCGCGAGGCGGCGCTGCGAAATCATTTGATGGTGCGTCGCAATTACGAGGCGCTCGTCAGCGGCGATGGTGCGTGCGCCGGTTGCGGCGAGAAGAGCGTGCTGCGCGCGGTGGCTTCCGTCACTGAGGCGTATATGCGGCCGATGTATCACAAGAAAGCCGCGCGCCTGCGCGAGAAGGCTAATGAGCTGGAATCCAACGGCGCGGCCAACCTCGCGGCGCTCAAGGAACGCAGCGAGGAGGAATACAAGTTTTACAAACGCAGCATCGCCCACGTGGTGATGGGGCTCGGCGGCGAGAATGACGCCGACACCGATCACCGCCTCGAAGCGCACGGCGAGATTGCCGATGCCGAACTCATCGATGCGCTCATTGCCGTGCTGCGGCAGGACGCTTTCAACCACCGCGACATCCAAGCCATCGACGGCCGCCACGCCAACGGCATGAGCGTCATGTATATGGGCGCCCACACCGGCTGCAACACGGTGTACGGCTCCACGCCGCCGAGCAATCCGCACCCGTATCCGTGGATGAATTCGTTGTTTCAAGACGGCACCACCATCAGCTGGCTGTTTGGCGAATCGTCGATGCTCAACCACGCGCGGCGTTCGGTGGCGCCCGAGCGTTTGGCCACCGCGCTGCTCGAGCGCGAGGATGGCGTGAGCAGCGAGCGCGAATATTTTGAGATCACCCACCTCGATGACACGCAGATGACCGATCAGGAAGTGCGCGAGATGCCCAAGGTATGGGCCATCGGTGGTGACGGCGCGATGGGCGATATTGGTTTCCAAAATGTTTCCAAAGTGGTTTTGCAAAACAAACCCAACGTGTTGATGCTGATGCTTGACACGCAGGTGTACTCCAACACCGGCGGCCAAAACTCCGACAGCTCCAATATGCTGGGCGGCTACGATATGAACCAATTCGGCGTCGCCTCCCAAGGCAAGCTCATCGAGAAAAAGAGCGTTGCCGAAACTTTCACCGCCGGCCACGGCTCGCCCTACGTCGCGCAAGTCTCAATGGCCAACTCCGCGAAAGTTTACAAGGCGATGCTCGACGGCCTCGAATATCGCGGCACCGCGTTTTATCAGTGCTATACCACCTGCCAGCCCGAGCACGGCGTGGCGGATAATATGAGCGCAGATCAAGCCCGGATGATTCGCGATAGCCGCGGGATGCCGGAATTTATTTACAACCCCCGCGCCGGCGAGACCTTGCAGGAAGGCTTCGAAATCAAGGGCAATCCCTCCATCAAACGCGACTGGTGGGAAGCCAAATTCCCCTCCACCGGCGACAAATACAACTACACCGTCGCCCATTGGGCCCTCACCGAGGCGCGCTTCCGACTGCACCTCAAGGAAATCCCCGAGGCACAAGCCGGCGAGTTCATTCATATGGACAACATGCTCATGGCCATCACACAACAGGATGTCATCTATCGCCGCGTGTTTGATGAAACCCACCGCGCTTACGTCCCTGATTGGGGTGTCTACTTCAAGGCCGAGGTGAACGGCAAAATGAAATATTACACCGTGAGCCGCCAGATGGTGCTCTTCCACATCGAGCGCCGCAAATCGTGGCGCATGCTCCAAAGCCGCGCCGGCATCGTGAATGCTGATTATCTTGCGCAAAAAGTCCTCGTGGAAAAATGCGACAAAGGCGAACTCACCCGCGACGACCTCCTCGAACGCGGCTGGGAACTCCTCAACGAACAAGTCGCCACTGCTGCCGGAAACTAAAAAGTGCTGCCGGCATTTTGCCGGCAGCAGCTACTGCAACAATCCGCGCAAATCCTCCGGCGTCAGTCGCCGCGGATTATTCGCCAACCGCTCCGCATTCACCGTGGCGCAAATACGTTTCACTTGCGCGGCCTCCGTAATGCCCGCTTCCGCCAAACTCGTCGGACACCCAATCGCCTTCACCAACTCATGGAACCGTCCCGCTGCCTCCGCCGCATCACGCGCACCCATCGCCGAATAAATGATTTCCATCCGTTCCCGAACCGCTACTGAGCCGCGCGAATCGAGACAATTGGTTTCGCGCACTTCACCGTTAAACTCTAATGCCGCCCCCAACGTCAAAGCCACCGCCGCGCCGTGCGGCAAACCGTGTGCGGAAGTAATCGTGTATGACAACGCGTGCGGCACGGTCGTCTTGGTGAGGTTGATTGCTTGCCCCGCGAGATGCGCCGCGCGCGCCATCGCATCGCGCACAGCGGGAGTCGGCGCATTTACGGCTGCTTTCAAATTTTCCCAAGCCAAACCCAGAGCCTCCCGCGCGAATGGGAGCGACGTTTCATTCGCGCCAATTGCCCAAATCGATTCAATCGCCTGGCACAACGCATCCAGGCCCGACTGCGCCGTGAGCATTGGCGGCGAACTCGCCGTAAGCGAGCCGTCCACCACCGCCACCGAAGGCCGCATCAGCGGATGCGCCACGGAATGTTTGTGGCCATCCACGTAGACCACCGCAAAATGCGTCGCCTCACTGCCCGTGCCCGCTGTGGTTGGTACCGCGATGAGTGACAACGGCGTTTGAGGCGATTCCCAAACACCACGCAGTATTTCCTCTTTGCCCGCGTTTTGCGCGGTCAGCCAATTGGCCAGCTTCGCCACATCCATTGCCGTGCCGCCGCCCACGGCGAGAATAGTTTCCGCTTTGCTTTTGCGAAGAGCCGCCGCGCATGCTTCCACTTCATTCACCTTTGGATTGGGTTCGAATGAATCGAAAATTTCAACAGTTCGATCAGCAAGCAATGGTCGCAGAATCGCCTCCGCGCCACTGGCAGCGTATGCCACGGAATCGGCCACCAGAAAAATGGATTGGCCGCTGAGCACGGATTGCACTTCGCCCAACGCTGAAAAGTGCACTTGGCCATTCATCGTTTAGTTGAGCTTGGCTCGCAGTTGTGGCGAGTCGAACACCTCAGGATTCAAAACCATCTTCGGCCGTTCGCCGCGCATCAAGTCCACGATCGCTTCCGCACAGGCGGCGCTTACTTTCCGGCCCGTCTCATTTGAAAACGCGGCTTGATGCGGCGCGAGTAAAAGGTTTTTCGCCGTGCGAAAGGGATGCTCTTTTGGCAAAGGCTCTTCCACAAACGTGTCCACTGCCGCGCCCGCGATGCCACTGTCATCCAGTACCTTCGCCAATGCTGTTTCATCCACCAGCGCGCCTCGGCCGGTGTTGATGAGATAAGCGTCCGGCTTCATCAAATTCAGTTGTGCCTTGCCCATGAGCCCTTTCGTCTCTGGTGTCACCGCCGCGTGCAGTGAAACAAAATCACTTTGCGCGAGCAGCGATTCAAGCGGCACAAATTCCACACCTAAATTTTTGGCGGCATCATTTGGAGCGGGGTCACACGCCAACACGCGCAGATTAAAACCTGCCGCCCGGCGTGCGACCGCAGTGCCAATCCGGCCGCAGCCGATGATGCCAAGCGTTTTGCCGTGCACATCGTGCCCACATTCTGGTGCCCATTCCCCAGTGATCATCGAAGCGTGCGCGGTGTGGATGCGGCGCGCGATGCCAAGCAGTAACGCGAAGGTGTAATCCGCCACCGCCTCATCGAGCATTCCGGGTGTGTAAGCGATCACGATGCCGTGTGCCGTGGCAGTGTCCACATCAATTCGCTCAAAACCCACGCCCCAGCGGGAAATAATTCGCAATTCAGCCGCCTCCGAACTGGCCAATAATTCAGTCGAAAACTCATCTGCCCCCGCATAAACCGCCTGAATTCCGGGCAATAACCGCTGCAAATCCGCCGCCGATTGGGCGCGAAAGGGCTCGGCAATGGTGACTTTACAGTCATTTTTGCGCAAAAAATCGGCGGATTCAGCCCCAATTCCCACAATCGTGCCCGGGGTGGCTAAGATGTTCCAAGACATAGTGTCGGGTGGCAGTGTAGCGTGCACAGCTGCGGGTGCAAAGGATGAGAGTTGCGAATGCGATTTAGAATTATTCTAAATACTGTTGACGCCACGCGGGCCGTCGGCGATGGTGTCTCCACCATGAAGGACGTCAAAGCACGCACTGTCTTTGTTCCGCCCCGCCGCGATCGCGGGGTGGTGAGCCGTTGCATCGTCGAATCGGGGCTGCGGCCCACGGCTCAGCGCGAGGTGGTGTATGGGGTATTGCTGGACAAGCTGGATCATCCCACGGCGGACGAAGTGTTTCTGCACGCCAAACAGGAGAAGCCGGATATTTCGATGGCCACGGTTTACAATTGCCTCGATGCGTTGGTGAAACATCATCTCGTGAAGCCGGTGAACCTCGACCGCGCGGCCACGCGCTACTGCCCGAATATGCACGAGCACGCGCATTTCCAATGTGAAGATTGCGGCGGGATTTCCGATTTTGAAGGCAAACCCAAGCTGCGCCAAAGCGGGTTCAAAGTGCCGCGTGGTTTTAAGGTGACGCATTCGGAAATCTCGATGCGCGGCGTGTGCCCGGATTGTGCCGGAAAGGGAGAATTGAAATGAGCGCAGACACTGAAACCATCGATCGCTTTGTGGCGCAGGAATATAAGTGGGGTTTCTATACTGACATCGAGGCTGACACGCTGCCGCCCGGGCTTGACGAAGATGTGGTGCGCCATATCTCCACCAAGAAAAACGAGCCGGAGTGGCTGCTCGAATGGCGGCTCAAAGCCTTTCGCCATTGGAAGACAATGGAAGAGCCGCACTGGCCGCAGGTGAAGTACGAGCCCATTGATTATCAGGCGGTCAGCTACTACTCCGCGCCGGGCGCGAAGGACAAGGATCGCCCGAAGAGCCTCGATGAGGTGGATCCTAAGTTGCTGGAAACCTACGAAAAACTCGGCGTGCCCTTGCACGAGCGTGAGCGCCTGGCGGGCGTGGCAGTGGATGCGGTGTTCGACAGCATCTCCGTTGGCACCACGCATAAGGAGGAACTCGCCAAGCATGGCGTGATTTTCTGTTCGTTCTCCGAGGCGGTGCAGGAGCATCCGGAGCTCATCAAAAAATATCTCGGCACGGTGGTGCCGTACACGGACAACTTTTTTGCCACGCTTAATTCGGCGGTGTTCAGCGATGGCTCATTTGTTTATATCCCCAAAGGGGTGCGGTGCCCGTTGGAGTTGAGTACGTATTTTAGAATTAACGCAGCCGAGACGGGGCAGTTTGAGCGCACCCTCATTATTGCCGATGAGGGCAGTCACGTGAGTTATCTCGAAGGCTGCACCGCGCCGATGCGTGATGAAAATCAACTACACGCCGCGGTGGTCGAACTCGTAGCGCTTGGCGATGCGGAGATCAAATATTCGACCGTGCAAAACTGGTACCCCGGCGATGAAGACGGCAACGGCGGCATTTACAATTTCGTGACCAAACGCGGCATCTGCAAAGGCGCGCGCTCGAAGATTTGCTGGACGCAGGTGGAGACCGGCTCAGCGATCACATGGAAATATCCCAGTGTAATTTTGCGAGGCGATGACTCCGTGGGCGAGTTCTACTCCGTGGCCCTCGCCAACCTCGCGCAACAGGCGGACACCGGCACCAAAATGATTCATCTCGGCAAGAATACCCGCAGCACCGTCATCAGCAAAGGCATCTCCGCCGGCAAAGGCCAGAACAGCTATCGTGGCCTCGTGCAGATGGGCAAGAACGCCACAAACGCCCGTAACTATACGCAGTGCGATTCGTTGCTCATCGGAAGCCGCTGCGGCGCGCATACGTTTCCATACATCGAGGTGAAAAACCCATCGGCCCAAGTCGAGCACGAGGCCACCACTTCGAAAATTGGCGAGGACCAGATTTTCTACTGCAACGCTCGCGGCATCGAAACGCAGGACGCGGTGAATATGATTGTGAACGGATTTTGCAAAGAAGTATTTCGCGAACTCCCAATGGAATTCGCAATGGAAGCCCAGGCGCTAATGGACGTGAGTCTCGAAGGCAGTGTGGGATAGGAATATAAAAATGTTAGAAATTAAAAATCTAAAGGCCGGTGTGGAGGGCAGGGAAATTCTCAAGGGGATCAACTTGACTATTAATGCCGGTGAGGTGCACGCGATTATGGGGCCCAATGGTAGTGGCAAGAGCACGCTGGCGCAGGTG
>JAPKEI010000442.1 GCA_028872685.1 Verrucomicrobiota bacterium
TGCCTCAGGGCCTCGATGGGATCGAGGTTGGCGGCACGGCGGGCGGGGTACACGCCGAATACCACGCCGACCACGGCGGAGATGCCGAAGGCAAGCAGCACGGCGGGGAGGGTGACGATGGTTTTCATTTCGGCAAAATGTTCTACTGCTATAGGCAACGCTACGCCGAGCACTACGCCCACCAAACCGCCGGCGATTGAGAGCACGACGGTCTCCACCAAGAACTGTGTGATAATCTGGCTCCTTTGTGCGCCGAGCGCGCGGCGAATGCCGATCTCACGCGTGCGCTCGGTAACGGTGGCGAGCATGATATTCATAATGCCAATGCCGCCGACGATGAGGCTGATGCCGGCGATGGAGCCAAGGACGATGTTGAAAATGCGTTTGGTTTCTTCCGCCTGTCGCAGCAACTCTAAAGGGACGATAATTTCATAATCAACTTTTTTATGCGCTGTTTTTAATGCGGCGCGAATGGCGGGCACGGTGGCCTCCACTTGATCCACATCGACCAGTTCAACAACCAGTTCATGCAGTTCCACCCGCTCGCGCATGGAGCTGCCGGTGGTACGTTCGGTAAACAACACTCCCAAACGTGAATGCGCGGCGGCGAGCGGAATGTACACGTTGGCATCGAGCGCGCGGCCAATGTTGTCCTGCCCCGGAGCACGCGCACTGGCGGCGGCGGTTTCGCGCACCACGCCGACCACACGAAAAATCTGCCGGTTGTTCAGCGTTACTTCGCCTTGGAGTGGGTCGGAAATAGGAAAGAGCCTTTCCGCCATCGTATCGGTGATCACACACACATTCGCATTCGCATCGCTATCCTGCAAAAAGCGGCCATGCATTAACTCCATTTGACTCATATGCAGATGATTGGGTTGCGTGCCCCAAACGGTGCCGGACATTTCCACGCGTCCGACACGCACGTTCATGCGATAGCGGCGCTTTGCCAATGTATCGGTGATGCGCGGGTGGAGGGTTTCCTTGAGCAACTGAATGTCGGAAAGCTTTAATCCGTAATTTGCAGTGTAGGCTCGGACCGTGTCGGCGGCAGATTGCCCTTTGGGTGGAGGCACGCTGCGGATGATGATATTTCTGCTGCCAAGCGCGCGGATGGCTTCCTGCGCTTCATGACTGGCACCTTCGCCGATGGCGAGCATGGCGATCACCGAACACACGCCAAAGATGATGCCCAGCATCGTGAGCAAGGAACGCATTTTGTGCAGCATCAGGCTTTTGATGCCGAGGTGAATGACGCGGAGGAGATTCATGCGCGGCGGGCTTAGCGCGCTTGCGTTTTGCTTTTGTCGGACTTGGAGGATCTAGCGATTTGGGGTGACAGCGAAACTTGATCGCCCGCGGCAAGGCCCTCGCGGATTTCGATGAAGCGGGCGTTGAATTGACCCGTTTCCACGGGCACGGTTTCCACTGCGTCGCCGCGCTTTACCTGCACCACCTTTTGGCCGCGCCGGGTGGTGACGCACTGCACGGGAATCTTGAGTACATTTTCCAGCTCGGCGATCACGATCTCGGCGCGCGCGGAAACCCCCGGCTTGAGGTCCTTGGGCAGTTGATTGTGCTCATCCTCAATCCACACGTGCGTGTCGTAAACGGAAATGTTTTCATAGTAGCGTCGGCGCTGATCCGGCGTGGGGGCGACCAACCGAACGACGCCTTTGAATTCTTGTTCCGGCAATGAATCAATCTTCACAATCGCCTTGAGACCATTGCGCAAGTGCCGCACGTACGATTCATGCACCTGCACCACCGCCATCAGCTCGCTGACGTCCGGCAAATCAATAACGTTGTAGCCCTTGCGAATATCCGCACCAAGCTTGATATAGGATTCGCTGTAGCGCGAGGAACTACGGGCGAAAATCACGAGGCCATCCTGCGGAGCGCGCATTTC
>JAPKEI010000102.1 GCA_028872685.1 Verrucomicrobiota bacterium
GGCGCGATTATTCGCCGCCGGCCTTGGCCTCCAGCGCGGCGACTTTTTCTTTGAGCGCTTCCAAGTCCTTATCGCGCTCCTCAAAAGCGGTGGCGGTCATCTCGCTGACCTGCGCCAGCGCGTCGGCGAGTTGCAGCAACTGTTCCTCAATCTGTTCGTTGGTCAGACTCATGGGTGGAGTGGAGCATATCAGCTAGGAAAGGGGAAGGATTTTGAAAATTCCAAACTTGAGCATCTTGTGGGTTGGACAACCAATGTCCCTTCGTTGTGTTAAGCTGTCTTCGTCATGTATTGCAGGACGAAAACAGAAAAAGGAAATGGAGCGAGTGATGAGGGTCGAACTCACAACCTTCTGCATGGCAAGCAGATGCTCTACCAATTGAGCTACACTCGCATCCGTAAAGGGCGAAGTATCCCGATGCGAGGCGGCTTTGGCAAGCGGATATTTGGCAAGCGGATTTTAGCCCTCGAAATCGTACACCACCACGCGGGCGCAGTTGGGCTTGAACACTTTCTCCACAAATTCCAAATGCCGCGGGTGTTCCTGGTAAACATCCTGCGTGGCTTTGTCATCAAAAACCAAATTCAGCGCTACTTGGTAGGATTGATCCACCACATCCCGATGGCTGCCCGCCATTGTGCCGCAGTGATAGTGCCGCAAGCCGGGGATGTCCTTGAGATATTCCTCCGCGCCGGCGAGCAATTTTTCCGTGGCATCGGCCACCTCGGGTTGGGTCCAAAAAATAACAACGTGAGAAAACATAGCCGCGATCTTAATCGCCGATATGTCATCGAATCAAGCCTTTGGGAAAAACAAGGGCTTGCCGAACAAGCAACCCGGGCGCAAGCTACCTGAACAGCACGCCCACAACTGGAAGAAAATATATTATGGCAAAAGCAGAAAAAACAACCAAGAAGCCCACCGACAACGGCGAGGTCAAGCAACGCAATCTTGACGACGCGATGGCGCAAATCACCAAAACTTTTGGCGAAGGCAGCATCATGCGGCTCGGCAGCGCGCGGGCACAAAACAACATCGAGGCAATTTCCACCGGCGCGCTTTCGCTCGATCTCGCCCTCGGCATCGGCGGCGTGCCCAAGGGCCGCATCGTGGAAATTTATGGCCCGGAATCCTCCGGCAAAACCACCGTGATGCTGCACGTCATCGCCAACGCTCAAAAAGCCGGCGGCTTGTGCGCCTTCATTGATGCCGAGCACGCGCTCGATCCCAAGTACGCCAAAAAGCTCGGCGTGAATCTCGATGACCTCCTCGTGTCCCAGCCCGACAGCGGCGAGGAAGCGCTCACCATTTGCGAAACCCTCGCGCGCTCCGGCTCGTTGGACGTCATCGTCATCGACTCCGTTGCCGCGCTCGTCCCCAAAGCCGAGCTCGACGGCGATATGGGCATGGCCACGATGGGAATGCAGGCGCGGCTAATGAGCCAAGCCCTTCGCAAACTCGCCGCCATCATGAGCAAAGCCAAGACTACCTGCATTTTCACTAATCAACTGCGCGAAAAAGTTGGTGTCATGTTCGGCAGCCCCGAAATTACTTCTGGCGGCAAGGCACTCAAGTTTTACGCCAGCGTACGCATCGATATTCGCCGGCGTGAGGCACTCAAAGATTCCACCGGTCAAGTGATCGGTAACCATGTCAAAACGAAGATCGTAAAAAACAAAGTCGCGCCGCCCTTCGCTGAGGCTGAGTTTGATATCATGTACAATCAGGGCATCAACTATGAAGGCAGCGTCATCGACGCCGGCCTGCGCTTTGGTGTGCTTGGCAAAAAAGGCGCGTGGATCCAGCACGAGGGCGAACTCATCGGCCAAGGCGTGGCCGCCGCGCAGAAAACACTGGTGGACAAGCCTGAGCTGTGCGAGCAAATCGTACAACAAATCATGGACAAGAAAAACGGTGTGGAGCCGGAGGAAACCAAGAAAAGCGAAGCCCCCGCAACCAAACCCGATGAGGCCGTAGCGGCGGAATAGCCTATGTTCAAGCCCGGTCATTCCATCGCCGCGCATTACGATGGAGCGTTTGACGTGGACGCCCTTGAAGATTGGGCGTCGCAGTTGCGTGATAATTTTCCCGGCGATGAAGTGTCATTGGGTCTTGTGTTCACCTCCCCGCAATTTTTTGGGCAAGCTGTGGAATTGCTAGAGATCCTTCGCGTGCACGCCCGCATTCCATTGCTCGTCGGCTGTTCAGGCGGCAGCCTGGTGGCCAATGCGCGCGAGGTGGAAGATAGTCCCGGATTCACCCTCGCCCTCCATCATTTGCCCGGTGCAAAACTGGACGCGCTGCATTTCACGCAAAAACAAGTGGAGGCAGCTGATACGCCCGGGTATTGGCCCGAAGCCACCGGCGTGGAGGACACCAACGGATGGCTCACGTTCGTGGATCCATTTCACCTCAACGCCGAGGCGTGGTTGCCGCAATGGAACGCCTCGTGGCCCGGCAAGCCCGTGATTGGCGGGTTCGCCAGCGGCACGTTGGACGATCAGACTTCGCAGGTGTACCTCAACGGCGACGTGTATGAGGAAGGCGGCGTCGCGCTCAGCGTGGGCGGCGGCGTGGCGTTGCAAAGCGTCATCTCACAAGGTTGCACGCCCATCGGCGAAACATGGACCATCACGCGCGCGGAACAAAATATTATTCACGAAATCGGCAACCGCTCCGCATACGAAGTACTCACCGAAACGTTTGAAAATCTCAGTGACACCGGCAAAGAAAAAACCCGCGGCAATTTATTTGTGGGATTGGTGGTCAACGAATATGTGGAGGAATTTCATCGCGGCGATTTTCTCATTCGCAACCTCATTGGTGCAGATCCCGAAAACGGCGCCATCGCTATTGGCGGCACGCCGCGTGCCGGGCAAACGCTGCAGTTTCAGCGCCGCGACGCCCGTGGCGCCGGCGAAGATATGGACGAGCTGATGCATCGCGCCAGTGAATCGCTCAACGGAAATCCCGTGTATGGCGGCTGCCTTTGCTGCTGCACCGGTCGCGGCAAAAATTTGTTTGGCGCCTCCGACCACGACGCCGGCCTCGTGCAACATCACCTCGGTGACATTGGCCTCAGCGGATTTTTCTGCAACGGCGAAATCGGCCCCATCGGGAACGACAACTTCCTCCACGGCTACACCGCCTCCCTCGCCCTTTTCGTCGGCGTGGAAATAAAATGAGCCTGCTGCATGAGTTTGAATCCGTGACCGAACCGTTGCGGCTGGAGGAACTCTTTCCCGTGACCCATCCCGCCGAATTGGAAATTGGCTGTGGCGATGGCGGGTTTCTTTTGGAATGGGCGACGCGCCATCCGAAAAAAAATTTCATCGGCGTCGAGCGTCTGCTCGGACGTATACGCAAACTCGACAAAAAAGGCCGACGCGCCGAACTCACCAATCTCCACCTCCTCCGTTTTGAAGCGCGGTATCTCCTCCAATACCTCCTGCCCGATCACGCCTTTGATGCCGTACACATTTATTTCCCCGACCCTTGGCCGAAAGATAAACACCGCCGCCACCGGCTCATCGGCGAACACTTCCCCGAACTAGCCCGGCGCATTCTCCTGCCAAATGGCATCGTCCATCTCCGTACCGATGACCCAGCGTATTTCGAGCAAATGCAGGAGTCCTTTTTACCTGCCAAATATTTTTCCGTCACGGAAACGCCGGTTGAATTGGCCAACGTCACCACCGAATTCGAGCGCCAATGGAATGAAGAGGGGAAACCTACATTGCGGGTGAGCTACCGTTTGGAAAAATAATAATCAAACGTCAATCACCGGGCCATCGTCATCATCCCGATTGTAGCCTGATTTTTCTTCTTTTTGTTTGGCGCGGTGGAATTGGAAATTCGACTGGCCACCGCCGGTCAGCTTGTTGGCAATGAGGGTTACAATAGAGATAACCAGCGCCCCCCAAAACGCTGCCCCAAAGCCATTCACCGTAAAGCCATCCACCAACTTTCCGGTGAGCATCAGTAAGCCGGCGTTGATGACCAACAGGAAAAGCCCCAGCGTGAGAATCAGCAACGGCAGGCAGCCCAACAAAAGTAGCGGCCGCAGAAACGCATTCAGCGCGCCCAGCACTAACGTGGCCAGTAATAAATGCTCGAGCCTTTCATATTGAATGCTCGGCACAATGTGCACGGCCACCAACACGGCCAGCGTGCCCACTACGAATTGGTGGACGAAATCACGCACAGGACGTTTTTCTTTTGGTTCAGGATGTGATCCGAATTGCATCATGCCGCTTGGGTGAGGAGGAACTGCGCATCCACGCCACGGACAACGGTGGTGGTGGTCTCAAGACAGGCAGGTACCAGCGCAAATTGGCCGGAGCTGAGTTGCAACGTTTCGCCTGCTCCATCTAGCGTGAGGCAGCCATCGGTTACGGCCACGATCCGCACGCCTTCGCCGGGCAACACGATGGCGGCATCGGTTTTCATTTGAATGTGCTCCAGCCGAAACGCCTCCGGTGCCAGCGCGATGAGACGAGTGGCATGGTCATTGGCCGGCTCGTATTCGCGGGTGTGAAGGCGCGGCTTTACTTCATCAAAATCAATGCACTGCAGCGCCTCGCCGAGGTGCAGCGGGCGCAACTGCCCGTCGAGGCCGGGGCGGTTCCAGTCGTACACGCGGTAGGTGGTGTCGGAGTTTTGTTGGATTTCAAAAACCACCGTGCCCGCGCCCAGAGCGTGCAGTCGACCGCTGGGTAGAAACAGTGCGTCGCCCGCAGTCACGGGCAGTTGGTTGAGACACAGGGGGAAATCCACGGTGCCAAGCTGTGCTTCAAATGTTTCACGGGAAACGCCCGGGCGCAGGCCGGCGATCAATCGCGCATCGGAGTCGGCGTGACTTACGAACCATGCTTCAGTTTTGGGTTCGCTGTTCAATTGTGCAGCCACGTTGGCAGGCGGATGGACCTGCACGGAAAGGTCGGCCTGCGCATCAAGTAATTTGGCGAGCCAAGGGAACTGGCCGTTGTGGGGAAGATCACCAAGCAAATCGTCGGCGTGGTTTTGCATCAGCCAGCGGAGGTCATGTCCCGCGAGCGGGCCGTTGGTGATGACGCTGGCGGTGCCGGGGCGGTCAGCGATTTCCCAGGATTCCCCGATACATTGGCCCGCCGGCAGGGGTTTGGCGTAGAGTGTTTCCAGCATACGCCCGCCCCAGACGCGCTCATGAAAAATCGGCTCGAAGGTGAGCGGATAGAGCATCGCTCAGCCTTCGATGAATTTGCCGAAGCGGCGATATTTGGCGTAGCGTTGCTTCAGCCGCGTCTCGGGATCAATTTTTTGCAGCGCCTCAAGGTTGGTGGTGAGCACTTCACGCAGTGTGTCGGCCATCGCCTCGGCATCGTTGTGGGCGCCGCCGAAAGGTTCGGGCACCACTTCGTCCACCAACTCCAGCTCCAGCAAATCACGCGCGGTAATTTTGAGAGCCTCGGCGGCTTGCGGCGCAGCGGCGCGATCTTTCCACAAAATCGCCGCGCAGCCCTCGGGGCTGATGACTGAATAATAGGCATTCTCTAAAATCAAAGTGCGATCGCTCACGCCGATTCCCAACGCGCCGCCGCTACCGCCTTCGCCGATGACAACGGCAATCATTGGCACCTTGAACAGCGCCATTTCGCGCAAATTAATTGCGATAGCCTTGGCGATGTGGCGTTCCTCGGCAGCCACGCCGGGATACGCGCCGGTGGTGTCGATCAGCGCAATGATGGGCAGCCCGAAACGGTCGGCCATGCCCATCAGCCGCAGTGCCTTGCGGTAGCCCTCGGGATGGGCGCAGCCGAAATTGCGTTTGATGTTTTCCTTGGTGTCGCGGCCCTTTTGGGTGCCGACGACCATCACGCGCTGTTCGCCGAGCTTGGCGAAGCCAGCCACGATGGCGTGGTCGTCTTGAAACAGCCGGTCGCCGTGCAGTTCGGAAAAGCCATTGAAAGTTCGGTTAATGTAATCAAGCGAGTACGGCCGCTTGGGGTGGCGGGCAAGTTGCACGCGCTGCCAAGCGGTGAGGTTGAAGTAGGCCTCCTTGTGTTTGGCGGCGATTTTCTCCTCGAGCTGTCGGATTTCCTCGCCAAGATCCACACCGTGGTTTTCTTCCTCGGGTTGATCACGCAGGCCCTCCAGTTTTCGTTGGAGGTCGATATACGGTTTCTCGAAATCGAGCAGGTGCTTCATTCGGCAAAAAGGTTAACGGGAAGGCGCGCCAATCGCAAGGCTCTGCTCACCAGAGCCACAAAAGCAGGCAAACCTGCACCGCGGTGACCGCCGCCAGTAGGGCCCACACGGCGGCTTCGCGCGTAGAGAGTCGCTGCTGTTGCACGGTGCCGAGCCAGAATTGCAGCTTCACCGAGCCGAGCCCAAGCACGTCGCCATTGACGAGCGGTTGGTCGTCGGTCATCGGCTCGTCATTCACCATCACGCTGGCGTCGGACACGCGCCGCAACTGAAAGCGATTATCGTCGTCCAGCTCAATCGTCACATGACGCTCCCACACGCCCTCCTCCTCAATACGCAGCGCGCAATCGCCACCGCGGCCGAGTCGCACAGGAAATTGATCAGGCCAAATGTAATGCCTCCGCGGCTGGCCGGTGAGAAACTGAATCTGCGCGAGGCAGGGCGGGCTGGTTTCGGGAGTTTGCATTTTTAGCTGCCGCGATTGGCGCGCGCCAGCATCCACATGCCGGCGGCTTGAAAGAGGAATACGGGAATCCACACGATGAGGTGCGGGTAATATTGCGGCTGGTTCGCGAGCGCCTGCCCGAGGATGATGAAGCTATAATAAATTAAAATTAAAACCAACGCCATGGCCATGCCGGCGGTGGTCTCGCGCCGGTGCGCGCGGATGCCCAGCGGGATGCTCACCAGCGTGAAGCCGATAGCGGCAAAGGAAAAAGAAATCTGACGGTGCAGTTGCACCTTAAGCGGCGTGCGATCCAGCTCGAGGCGATCGCCCGGGTGCAATGTGCCTCTAATGATTTCGGCGACGAGATGAGCTGGCGTTTTTTCGTGAGTGATGCGCGCGCGGCCGACGGGTTTGCCGTGGCGCGTCACTTGGTATTCGGTGTCCGGTGCGGGCGCATCGACGGTGGCGTAATGAACGAGAGCGACGGAGCCGTTTTGGTCCAAATTGATAATCTCGCCGTGGCGAATCATTTCGCGGCGCAGCTGGTTGAACGTAAGATAGCTTAGTTTGGGCTTAAAGGATTGCCGGCCCATATCCGCCAGCGTGATGGGCAGCACAATTTCTCCGCCGGCCATCGGCATCCACTCGGGGGAATTCGGGAACAGATCGGGCTCTTCCTCTTCTACTTCCAGTTCAGGCACGGTATTAGTGGCTGCTGCGCTGTTGGTGGATGCGAGATTGTTGGTTGTTGGAGGCTCGGGTTCTTCGCCTTCATCTTCGCCTCCGAACACGGTTCCCAGTTTATCTGCACGCACATTGACTTGTGCGTTGATGAGGCGAAAGAGGTACTGTTTGGATCTCGGATCATAGCTTACCTCGCCTCGCGCAGCTCGTGTACGCTGGATAAGTTCGCCGTTCTCAATGCGATTGAGCAGAATTCGTTTCATTTCCCAGCGGCGCTCATCCGTGCCCTGCTCCAGTTCGCCGATATAAATCACGTAGCCAGGTACTTCGGAGATAAAGGTATTGGCCGAAAGCAGTTTGGCGGGATTAGAAAGCGCGAGGTCGTACACTAGTTCCTTGTATGCCGTGCGACAGCGCGGGGCGATGGAAAGATTAATCCACGCGCATAATCCGCTGAACACCACCGCCAGCAACAAAACCGGGGCCACAAGGCTCACGAGGCTCACGCCCCCCGCGCGCGCGGCGGTGAGTTCCTGATCCGCACTAAACCGCCCGAACACCAGCAGCATCGCCGTTAGTAACCCCATCGGCAGCGAGAAGGAAATTACAAATGGAATCAGTAGCACAAACGCCTTACCCACGCCCATGAACGAAGCCTGCCCGCGTACCACCAGCGCCAGCACCTCCTTCATAGCGTTGCCCATCAGCAGCACGGCCGTGAACACCCCCACCGTCAGCACCAGCGTAGCCAGCACTTCCCGCAGCAAATACCGATGCAGTGTTTTCATTATGAACTCGCGATACAACTTGCGAAACCCATCCAGCCGCAATTTACGCCAAGCGCGCGTCCGTGTCACGTGGGGAAAACTGGAGTGAAAAAACTGTGCGCAAGATTGCGGCTGAAACGGTCCTCAGTGAGCATCACACGTGGAAGCAATTAAGGCGGCTGGAAAAATTGAGTGACGGCGTTTTAAGATTTGCACCGGCACAACTATTCGTCCCGTTCCGCATTATTTGGCTCATTAAGTTCCTTCGGCGATTCCTCGTCGAGGTCCCGCGACATCATTTCCATCTCCTTCTTCTTCGCTACCTTTTGTTAACAAATCTCAAAATTAGGATCACTAATCCTCCTAAAAGGCAAACGGCAGGGCAAAGATAAGCAAGAAGTCCAAATATAATACCACCGATTTGATCGGAGGAGGGAGCCATCGCAATCATCAATAGAATCTGCTTCATGCCGTCAAGGTAGCTCCGAAAGGCGTTCGAGTGTTAATTGATAAGACGAGTTGAACTATTAATTGAATCGATGACGGTCGGTGGGCGATCAGCCATGCCCCGACGTTACCGCCCGCTAACCCGAATGGCGATACGTAATTATGCCCTGCGAATATTACAATTTTGAACGCGTCGGGTGAGTGGTTAAGTTGTGGTCTGAAGATGGTGAGCTTAAAATCCTCATGAACGATT
>JAPKEI010000103.1 GCA_028872685.1 Verrucomicrobiota bacterium
TTGATTATGGGCGATGGAAAAATTTTTGATTTGTATAGTTTTCAGGATGCCATCCCGGAGGCGAAGGTGGGCGGCTATCACGGCTACGGAGGACGGTTGGCGGACTTGATTTCAAGCCTTCAAAAATTGCGCGCGACGAATTTGGATGTGATCTATCCCGCGCGCGGGCCGGTCATCCGTAAGCCAAACGCGGCCATCGATCAGCTGATCGCCCGCGTGCGCGCGCTGTATCGCAACTATCTTTCCACCAACGCGTTGCACTGGTATTTCAAGGAGGAGCGCATGCGTATTTGCGGTGAGCGCGTGTTGGGCAAGGGCGCTAAAATTGAGCTGATGCCCTATTGTCTGCACGTGAAAACGCCGCCGTGGATTATTGAGTTTTCTACCAGCCGCATCATCGTGGCGGATAACGGCCACGGGTTTCTGCTCGATTGCGGCGGGCAACGGCAGTTGGATTTCGTTAAAGATGTGGTGGCCCGTGGCGTGGTGAAAAAAATCGACGGCATTTTTCTCACGCACACGCACGATGACCACTCACAAATGGTGAAAGCGGCGGCCGAGTTTTTCAAATGCCCCGTGTACGCCACCACCGAGTACGCCGACGTGGTGGAAAACCCCGGCCGTTATCTGATGCCCGGCCTCACCGAACACGCGGTGCCTCGCGTGATGGCGATGGAGGATGGCGCGAAACTGAGATGGAACGAGTACGAGTTTACGTTTCGTTTTTTCCCGGGCCAAATGTTTTACCACGGCGCGTTGCTGGTGCACCGGCCCAAGTCGAAGCCGGTGTTTTTTATTGGCGACTCGTTTGCGCCCTCGGGCATTGATGACTATTGCCTGCTCAACCGCAATCTCGTTCATCCCGATGCCGGCTACAATCGGTGCTTCAAAATTATCCGCGCGTTGCCCAAAGACACGTGGCTCATCAACCAGCACGTGCCGCATGTGTTCCGCTTTTCTGAAAAAGAACTGACGTTTCTCGAAACGCGCTACGCCGATCGCACACGGATTTTGCGCGAGCTGCTCCCGTGGGATGATCCGAACTACGGCATCGATGAACGATGGGCCACGTTTTATCCGTACGGCACCACGCTGCGCCCCGGCGAAACGCGCGAGGTGGAGGTGAGGATCATCAACCATTCGCCGGTAAAGCGGAAGTTCATAGTCACCCCGCGCGCCCGGCGCGGCGTGCTGATTTTGAGCGATGCAAAATCCATCACGCTCGCCGCGCGCGGCGAAGGCTCGGTGAAGGTGAAAATCCGCGTGCCAAAAAAGCCCGGCGTGTATGTCATCACCGCCGATGTGGATTCCAAAGGCATGCACTTCCGCGATTGGGTGGAGTCGGTGATTGAGGTGAAGTGATTTGTTCTGCCGGCATCTTGCTGGCAGTACGTTGAGGCTTCTGAAATCCGCCTGTTTCCGCTATAAACCGCGCCAGTGAACCCCCTTCGAGTCATTACCTTGGCGTGGTTTTGCGCGACGACTTCCGGCGTGGCGCATCCCATTTCAATGAGCAACACCCTCGCCGATTGCCGCGAGGACGCCGTGATGGTAACGCTTCGCGTGATGCTTGAGGACCTCGTGCTTTTCCACGGGCTCAAGGCGAATAGCGACACAATCTTCAACGCCGACGACCTGCGCGCAGCCGCCAAAAAGCACGAAGCATTTTTGCTAAAACATTTCTCCGTGCGTGATGGAGAAGGGCAATCGCTTGAGGGTACGGTGGTTAGCCGCGATGATTCTGCCATCCTGGATAAAGGCGTGCAGCTGGAGGATTTGATGAAACTCATCGCCGTGTACGAACTCAGGTTCACCCCCGCAAAACCCAAACCGGCTTTCCTCACCTTCACCCAAAACTTTGGAGGCGCGAAATCCGTGGTGCCCTCCATTATGGAATTTATGGCGCTGCAAACTGGCGTGTGGATTGAAAAACCCGTGCAACTCCAGCCTGGCCAGCCGCACACCGTGGCACTGGACTGGGACAATCCACCCGACGAAGCCCCACAAAACTGGCGTGAGCTACGCAAGAAACGCGCCGAGGAATTCCAGAAACGCCTCGGCATCACGAGTTACAGCGGGCTGTACTCGTACATTTATTTGACCGACCGCGAAGTGCGCCACGAAATTTTGGTGCCGCTGCTGACCTTCGAAAAATGGTTGCCACTCGAACGCGCCAATCCGGAATTTCTCGAAGTCGCTGAACAGGAAGCCGCGCGCCAAAAAGTTGCCGAATGGTTTCGCGACCGCAACCCCGTGGAAATCGACGGCTTGCCCGTGAAGCCCATTCTGCAGCGGCTGCAGTTTTTCGGCCTGAATATCAGCGACTTTGCGCAGAACGCCGAACCTCACCGCGTGAGCGCCTATCAAGCGCGGCTCGGCATCATTCTGAAATACCCCACCAAGGCCCCACCCAATCGCGTGCGTTTGACATGGGATTCCTTCCACGAAGCCGCGCCCTTCCTGCGCTCGGTGGTGTACGACCACGAAAAAGATCCAACCGAGGAATTCTTCGTGCGCGACCAACCGCGCTGGGAATGGACTCGCGAAGGCAACCCTCCGACCGCACATGATTTTAAATTACCCAACCTCGTGGTGACCTCAAAAAGATCATCGATCAATTTAATGGCCGCCCTGCTGCTCGCGCTAGCGGTGTACATCGGAATTTCGCGCGCATCGACTTTAGCGTTTGGCGGCGCGCTGGTCGTTGGCGCAGGCGTGCTAGCCGTTGTTAGTATTTCAAATACGCCCACAGCCATACCAACATCAAAAGCCGGAATCGTAACCAAACACGCCGCCACCCTGCTGCAAAACATTTACCGCGCTTTTGACTACAATGAAAAGAGCGACGTGTACGACGCGCTGGCGCACAGCGTGACGGGCGATCTTTTGGAAGAATTGTTTTTGAAAATCCAATCCGGCCTGCGCATGCAGGAGCAAGGCGGCGCAATGGCCCACGTGAAGCGCGTGCGCATCACCCGCATCGCGCTGGCCACGCCCGTGACGGAAGCGCGCCTGCCAGTGAACTGCACGTGGCGCGTCATTGGCACAGTGGAACATTGGGGGCACATTCACACGCGCGAGAATGAGTACACCGCACGCATCCACCTCAGCACAACCCCGGAAGACCGCGGACGGATTGTGGCGTTTGAGGTGACGGATGAAAAACGCGTGCGCTTCGAAACCGGCATCCGACAATTCGAGGATCAATAATGCATTATGCGCGTTACGATTGAAAATCTTGAATTCGAATACGGCTTGGGGCGCTTCCGGCTGTGCATTCCCGATTTGCAAATCGAGGCTGGCACGCGTATGGCCTTCGTGGGGCCGAGTGGCTCGGGCAAAACAACGCTGCTGCGGTTGCTCGCGGGCATCGTCACGCCGCAATCCGGCACGGTGACCGTCGGCGAAGTGCCGGTGAACGAACTGGCCGATGCCGGCCGGCGCGCGTTTCGCATTCGGCACATTGGCTTTGTTTTCCAGGATTTTCGGTTGGTGGATCACCTCGACGTGCGCGAAAATATTTTGCTGCCCTATCGCCTTAACGATGCGCTTCCGGTTTACGATTCCATCGAGTCGCAGGTGAAACAGCAGGCCGAACGGCTCGACCTCGCGGACAAGTTGGATTCGCCAGTAGACGAGTTGTCGCAAGGCGAACAACAACGCGTCGCCATTTGCCGTGCGCTGTTGCCGCGCCCCGAGCTGTTGCTGGCCGATGAACCCACCGGCAATCTCGATCCGAAAAATAAGGACCGCATTCTCGACCAACTTTTCCAACAAACCGAAAGCGCCGAGGCCACGCTGGTGATGGTGACACACGACCACGCGCTGCTCGATCGCTTCGACCGAGTGATTGATTTCACAAAATTCCACAAACCGGAGACCACCAATGAATAGCCTGTGGCTGGCTTGGCTGTATCTGCGGCGCCGGCGCGTGGCAGCTGGCGTGATGGTGGCCGGCGTGGCGCTGGCGCTGTACCTCCCACTGGCGGCGCATTGGGCGGCGGATGCGTTCGACAAAGCACTGGGTGCACGCGCGGCGGCCACGCCAATGATTGTGGGCGCGCGCGGCAGCCGGTTTGATCTTGTGCTGCACGGGCTGTACTTCCGCGCGCGCAGTGAGGGCACCGTGGCGCACGGAGAATTCACCGCGCTGCGCGATGCGGGGCACGGACGCGTGATTCCGCTACACGTGCAGTTCACCGCGGGCGGGCAGCCGGTGGTCGGAACGTCGCTGGATTATTTTGAGTTCCGAGAATTGCAAATGGCGCGTGGCGAATCGATGGCGCTCTTGGGCGATTGCGTGCTGGGCGCGAATGCTGCGCATGAATTGAATCTCAGCCCGGGCGACAAGTTGAAAACCGACCGCAAAAATCTTTTTGATCTCACGGGCGATTATCCGCTGCAACTTAACGTGACCGGCGTGCTTTCCGCCACGGGCACGGCGGATGATGAAGGGGTGTTTGTGGATGTGAAAACGGCGTGGATTATCGCGGGCCACGGCCACGGGCACGATGAAAGTGAATCTAACGCCACGAACTCCCCCAGCGCGAAACTGGTGAAAACGCATTTGGAAATCACGCCGAAAAATATGGGCACGTTTCATTTCCACGACGACACCACCGCGCTGCCGCTCACGGCTATTCTCGTGGAACCGATGGACGCCAAGGGAACAGCGATGGTGTTGGGCCGTTATCAACATAGCAGCCAACTGCAGGCGCTCAAGCCGCCGGTTGTCGTCAATGAAATGATGGGGATGGTGATGCGGGTGCGGCAGTTTCTCGATGCGAACTACGCGTTGGTGGCGGGCGCGATGGGAATGCTGCTGACGCTGATTGTCGCGCTGTCGCGCCGGCTCCGCTCGCGGGAAATGGAGACGCTCTTTTTGCTGGGCTGCAGTCGCGGCACGCAGTTTGCTTTGCAGGCGGCGGAGCTGCTAATTGTTTTTGCCGCCGCCCTCGCCCTCGCCCTCGCTGCCGCGTGGGCCACGGTGGGGTGGGCGCGGGATTACTTGAACACACTTGCCGGATGAAACAGCTCTTGATCCTCATTTCGATTTTTGTGATCGGCTGCAAGCCGACGGCGGATGCACCCACACTGCGAGCGGGCAAGCCGCGCGTGGCGGTGGTGAATTATCCGCTGGCGTATTTTGTGGAACGAATTGCGGGCGATTTGGTGGAAGTACATTTTCCGGCAATGGAGGGGGATCCGGCGTTTTGGAAACCAACGGGTGCGGAGGTGCGGAAATTTCAGTCAAACGATCTGATTCTGCTCAATGGCGCTTCGTACGCAAAATGGCCGGCGTGGTCGTCACTGCCGGATTCGCGGATGGTGAACACCAGCGCGGCGTTTCGCGATGCGTTCATCGCGGTGAAAGCCGATACGGCACATCGGCACGGCAAGGGCGGCGAACAAAGCCACATGGGCATGGCGTTCACTACTTGGCTGGATTTTAAACAAGCTCAGCAACAAGCCGCTGCGGTGCATCGTGCGCTGGCTCATTTATTGCCAACGCACAGCGAAACCCTCGCGAACAATTTTGCCGGGTTGCAGCGTGATTTGGTTTCGCTGGATGCGGATCTGCGAGGCATCGCCGCCGATTTGGGTGACACGCCGCTACTGGGATCGCATCCTGTCTACCAATACTTGGCGCGCGGTTATGGTTTGAAAATTCGCAGTGTGCATTGGGAACCGGACGCAATGCCCGCTGCCGAAGAATGGGTGGAACTGGCGGAACTGCGCAAAACGCATCCGGCAAGAGTGATGCTCTGGGAAGATGCGCCGGACAAATCCATCGTGGCCGAACTCAAGGCACAAGCGATACGCAGTGTGGTCTTTGCTCCGTGCGCCAACCGATCCGGAAACGGGACGGATGATTGGTTGACGGTGATGCGAGCAAATGTGGTGGCGTTACGAGCAGCACTTGGCGCTGAGTAGTTCTTTTGCCCGCAAGTTGTTCACAACTTACTGTCCCCGTGTGAGCAATGTAGGGTTGGCCCGAACGCGTTCTGCCGCATACTCACGGCGAGGAGGAGGGAGTTGTTGGTTTTTTTACAAACCCGCACGAGTATTTTTGCCATGCCAATGATGGGGCACCCGAGACGGGTGAAGTGGCATTCCTTTTCCAATGATCCGCGACTAGTATGAAGAAACTGGTGTTTGTACTTTGCTGCGTGGCGGGGTTGCTGGGGACGCCGAGCGCTCGGGCCTTTGTGATGATCGGCCCGATGGATGTTGCCGAAGTATCCAGTGGCGGCATCGACTTCAATTATACGGACGACTTGGGCGGGCCGAAGGATCTCAAGACGTTTTTCCGGTGGAATACCCCGATGCTAACGTACGCGTTTGATGCGAGCTTCATGCAATATTTCGGGCTCGAGGGGCGCGAGGCGGTTAAGGAAGCGTTTACGATTGTAAATGATTTTTTCGAAAATGATGACTACTCGGGTGTAAGTGCTCTGGATTACACGAAACACGGGTTTCGCAGTAATTACAATACCACGTGGGAAAACCGCACCGCGAAAGAGGCGGGCATTATCGATCTTAAGAGCCTCGTGCTAGGCATGGTGGTGAACCAACTCGGCTTAGGCAATCCACACCGTTACGCGTTTGGTGCGCGCGCGATCACCACCAACGCCGCGGGCACGCAATTGAATTTCAACGTGCGCCTCCGTAATTTTGATCCCATCACCTTCAAGCCCACGTCGGTGATCAACGGTGTGACTTACAGCTATCGGCTGATCCATGACGCGCCGCCCTCGGCGGGCTTCACCGTGGCGCCCACCTTCGCGGACATGGAGGAATTTACCACCGACACCAGCGGCAACGCGTGGACCTCCGTGGCGGGCATCGTGGATGCGTTCTATGGCAACACAGCGATTTACTGGACGGATCAACCCACGCTTTTTGGGTTTGGTATGTTTTACAGCGGCAAATACGCGATGGGCGGCCAATACAAACCACGCCACGCGCTCACTTATGATGACGCGGGCGGACTGCATTATCTTTATCGAAAGGGAAACATTGTATATGAAAACCTCGATCCCAATGTGGCGCTGATTATCCCGGCCAATTTTCTGCCAACTTATGCGATTCCCGTTTTTCCCAATGGCAGCCCGCGACAGTATCCGGACCCCTCCGGCACAACGGGTGCATTCATCCCCCGCAGAAACTCAGGTATTATTCCCGGACTGCCCATCACTTCCTCCCTGCCCGCGCAAGCTCCGCCGGCCTTGGTGGACGTGGCGCTGCGCGGGGGTATGGACAAGATGAAATTTATCGAGCAGCCCTTTGATTCCTTTTTGGGCATTACGTTTTCTGCCACCAACCATATTTGGACCGATCGGTTCGTGAGCACGAATGGTCAAAATGTGGTAGGCCTAAACAATACAACACCGGGTGCATCCGCATATATCGGAATTCCCACACTGGCTTGGTTCGAGCAAACAGTTGGCCGGGGAATTTTTCAACCGGATATAATTTTTGTGGCCGATGAGCTGGGTGTCTCGCCTGATGGCGTGCCCATCGCATTCAACCGTACGGATAGCACGGCTTGGATTGATAACTACACCAACAACTTGGGCCCCGTGCAGGTGCTCACCACCAATGTGGGCCCGGGCCTGATCGTTGGCCCCATGCAATATACCTTCACCAAACTAGGCGAGGGATTTGAAGTCATCTGGAGCGGAGAGGCGAGCGTGGTGGGCAATACCGATTCCTACTCGCTGTGGGGCCACATCAAAGGGCCGGGGCCGAATGATGTGGTGACCTTCCCGAATGACGCACAAATGCATATCCTCGAAAACGTACTTACTCCCGCCACCGCCGTGCCCACCATCACACGGATTTATGATTCCGGACAGGACGACATCCTCACCCGCACGCAGGAAAGCCTCACCATTGAGGGCCAGTTGCTCAATTCCGTGGAGCACATTCAAATCATGAACGGCAACCTCGTGGTGCAAACCATCAGTGGTTCACAGGTGCAAACGTTTATTAAGTCGCACCAGCAAATTGTCATCCCCGCCGGTGTGATTGATGAGCTTGCCGAGGGCGCCTCCGGCGCGCGCACGGTGCGAGTATGGAACACGCTCGGTGCTAGCACCGCCTCCACAGATACAATTGGTATCTACACTGGCTTGCCAGTTATCACCGGCACCAGCCGAGACAACCTCACCTTTGACCGCACTCAAACACTGACGGTTTACGGTTACGGCTTCAAAAGCTCGCAAATCTCCGGCGCCAGCGACGGCAACTCCACACTCACTTATTTCCGCATGGAAAAATCCGATGGCACGATGATATACCCCGCCAGCGGGAACAGCACAGAGGTCGCTTTCGAGATTCGGTCAGACACCGAAGCGGTGCTGCCACTGGGTGCCATCGCCAGCAACATCGCCGATGGTTCATACCGCCGCCTGCGCATAGCCCGTGGCGGCGGCACCTCTGAGCTTGCCGTCACCAACAACGTAGCACTCATTGCCAACATCACCACCAAGCCCGTGATCGCCGCCTTGAGTTGGGATGGCAGCAGCAACTTCCGCCGTGATGAAGCGATCGACATAAACGGCACCGCACTCAATACCGCTTACCGGATTGAATTGGTCAATACCGATGGCAGCTCACTTTCGCCGGTGATGACGGTCGACCTCCCCGCTGCGGGTGTGACTGTGGATGACAACGGTTCGCGCATCCAGATTTCGCGTGATGTGTTTTACACCACACAAGCAGACGGAAACGCCACGGAGAAACAATTCAAAGTATTCAACGTGGTGGGCAACAC
>JAPKEI010000104.1 GCA_028872685.1 Verrucomicrobiota bacterium
ATTTTCTTCTCAAAGAAATCAAGCTGAGCACGGGTCAACGGCTTTTCCTGCGCCAAGGCACTAACGGCAACCAGTGCCAATACCGAAAATAGTGTGCGGATTTTCATCAAATGAATCACTGGGAGTATCCTACCAAATTATCGCCTATTATTACAGCTAACTATGGGCGAAACGCGCTAACGACGCTGTTTTTCCCGGGCGTATTCATAGGCGCGCTTGGTGTTTACCAGCACGCGACCGACGGTGTAGGCATTCTTTTTGGTACGCTCGTAATTCTTTTCCAATCGCTCCAAATCAACCTTGTAGGTTTTCTTATTGCCCCGCGCTTCATCATAGGTGCGCTTGGCATTTGCTAGCAGGCGCTTGGCGCTATCGTCACTTTTCTGTGCGCGCACATAGTTCGCTCTCAAGCGATCCAAATCTATCTTTTTTGGAGCCGGTTTCGTTTGTTTCTTAGGCTCTGGCTTTCTGCGGGCATCTTCATTGGATTTTATTTTGGTTTCCGAAGACTTCTTCCGAGCTGCGTCCCTGCGCTTTGCCTCCGCAGCCAAAACCGCCCTACTTTCTTCCTTGGTGACCTTGCCGTCACGGTTGGAATCAAATCGCTTCAAGTGAGCACGCCGAGATTCTTCGGCTTTCTTTTTTATTGCCTCACGTTGATCCTTGGAGCGCACAGCATGATTGCGCTTGGCCTTATCTGACGGAGCCTTGGATTCGGCAGCTCGTTTTGCGTCCACCACCTGTTTTGTCCGGAGTGCCGCCTGGTACTTGCTCAATGCCTGTGCAATCTCAGTCTGATCCTTGCGTAATTCGCCTACGACTTTCTTGGTAGACGCTGCCTTTTCACGATATTGATCGGAGAGCCCCTTTAATTCCTTCTCCTTACGGGCTACTTGAGCCTTGTAATCGGCTGCTGCCTTCCCAAGTGCCTTTTGCGCGGCGGCAACCCGTTGATTGATATCTGCTATCCTTCGTTTGTAGTCCTGAACCCGCTTGTCTTCGCTTGAAGAAGCCTTTCTGTCGCGGGAAGAAGGTTTCCTGTCGGTAGCATTAGCGGGATTGGCCAAGAGGATGAACGCCAAGGCGATCAAGCCTGTCAGATAACGGAACTTACATAATGTTTTCATAATATTTTGGTGCTCAGAATTGGACGAATTACTCAGAGCGGGATTCACTCACATTTTCCCATATATGGGTACAAAAAAACCCAGCGCACTTACTGCGCCGGGTTGGTGATTCTATGTGGAGAATTAGCCCTTAATTATTCTTCTTTTTACCGCCCTTGATCTTGGCTTTCTGCTCATCGGTCAGCAAAGCAGCGAACTGGGTTCTTACCTCTTTATTCAGGGCTCCCATGGCCTTCTTGCACTCGGTCTGTTGCGCCTTTTGGTCAGCAGTAATTGCCACTGCAGTATTCACTGCAGCCCTTAGTTCTTTACCTTTTTTGCCATCAGCTTTTGCCTTTTTCGTGGCTTCAGCGCGGGCTTTCTTCTGGTCCGCGGTGATGATGCTGGCAGCCTTCTTACGACATTCCGCCAATTTCGGGCCGAATTCCTTATTCAGGGCATCCAGCTTGGTCTTTTGGTCTGCGGTCAATTCGATGCCTTTAGGCACTTTTACCGCTATGGGGGCTTTTTTCTTTTTGTCAGCCGCTACTGCCGGAGCCACAAAGGCCACCGTCAGCAAGCAAGCTGATATAATAGTTATAGTTTTTTTCATAATAATTTCCGCAGGTTCATTAATTAGCGGAGAGAGGGTGAGATTAAAAAAGTCCGCTCCTTATTCAAAGCTTATTCACAAATTTTTCGCTGCGTTAATCAAACGCGCCACACATCTCATGATTTACATCTACGAGCGCGATATTATGGTTTAAGCCAAGATTTCTTTGGCCACGTTGCCATGGACGTCGGTGAGGCGAAAATCGCGGCCTGCATAGTTGAAGGTTAGTTTTTTGTGGTTGAGACCGAGCAGGTGCAGAACGGTAGCGTGCCAGTCGTGGATGTGCATTTTGCCGTCGACTGCCGCGTAACCATACTCATCAGTTTTGCCGTGGGCTATGCCGCCTTTCACACCGCCGCCGGCCATCCACATGGTGTAGCCTTTGTTGTTGTGATCGCGACCATCGCCATTTTGAGCGTGCGGCGTGCGGCCAAATTCGCCGCCCCACATGACGAGGGTATCCTTAAGCATATCGCGTTTCTCAAGATCTGCCAGGAGTGCGGCGATGGGTTGGTCCGTCGCTCCGCAATTGCGTTCCAGAGAAGTCTTGAGTGTGCGGTGCTGATCCCAGTTGCCATAGTTTAACTCTATAAAACGCACACCGGCTTCAGCCATTCGGCGGGCTAAGAGGCATTGGCGACCAAAACTCTCCGTCGCGCGGTTACCAATACCGTAGGCTTGGCGTATAGCTGCCGGTTCCTTATTGATATCCATCAGTTGCGGCACCTCGCTCTGCATACGGAAGGCGAGTTCAAAAGACTCTATCACACCCTCCACAGCCGGGTTTACCACATCCTTTTTGAGCTGTTCCTGGTTCAGGCTCTGCACCAAATCCAGTTGTATTCGCTGTGCCTCTTTCGAGACTCTGGGGTTGGTAATATTATTGATTTGGCCGCTGCCGCCACGGGAACTGCCGCGGATGGGAGTAGCCTGATAGATGGCGGGAAGGAAAGAACTACCATAATTCTGTGCACCCCCCAAACCAGTTTGAGGGCTAAGCACAATGAAGCCCGGTAGATTTTTGTTTTCGGTACCCAAACCATACAGCGTCCAGGCCCCAAGTGAAGGTCGTACGAATTGTGAATTGCCGGTGTGCATCTTCACAAACGCCTGGGGATGATTGGGCAGATCCGTATGCATGCCGTTTAAGAGGCAGAGTTTGTCCGCGTGTTTGGCGACATTCGGAAACAGCTCGGAAATGTTTAGCCCATTCTGGCCATGCCGGGCGAATTCCCACGGTGAACCCAGAAGCTTGGCCCGGCTGCGGGAGCCACGGCGACCGATACCCGGCTTGCCTTCATCGATCTGGAGCTGGGGTTTGTAATCAAAAGTATCCACGTGCGAAGGGCCACCTCGCATACAAAGAAAAATAACACGTTTAGCGCGCGGTGCGAAATGTGGTGTTTTGGGTGCCAAGGGGCTTTGCTCTGCAGCCTCAGCACAAAGACCAGCCAGGGCAAGATACCCAAAGCCTGAGGAAACGCCTTTGAGCATTTCACGGCGGGACAGATTGGCTAAAGCTTGGGAATTAGGATTCATGATTAGTCAAGATAACGGAATTCTGCGCTGCAAAGGAGGGCTTGGCAGAAGCTGCTCCAAGCGCTTCCTCGGTTATATTTTCCCTCGGGATTATTAGTATCCGAGATGGACTGGTAACTATTGAAAAACTGGCGCGCCTTTTCCTTTTCGTTGGTTGTCGGAGTGCGACCGTAGGCGAGTTTGAAAGCGAAATCCACGCGCTCCTCTCCAGACGGGGCTTCATCGAACAGGCGCCGGGCCATACTATCAGCTGCCCGGATCACAAAGGCATCGTTCATCAGGTAAAGTGCTTGAGAGGGGACGGTGGTCACATCCCGTTTGCCGGTGACTAGAGAAGGTTCAGCATAGTCAAAGAGATCGAGTGAAGCGGGCACTAGATCGCGAACGATGGGCAGAAACACTGACCGGTAATCTGTAGGTGCCATCAGGGTGCGGATCTGAATGTTGCGACTACGACCTACTTGTCCATTACCGGCTTTAGCTACGGCCGAGCTGCGAGGGCGATCCCATTTAAGCAGGCCACTGACTGAGAGTATGGAGTCACGAATCGATTCAGCATCTAGGCGCCTCTTGCTTACGCGCCAGAGATAATGGTTCTCCGGATCTGCATTGTAATTAGCTGAATCATAATCTGAAGCCATCCGATAGGTGCTGCTCAAGACAATCTGGCGGACCATACCTTTTACAGACCAATTCTGATCTACAAATTGGAGAGCCAAATGATCTAAAAGCTCCGGGTGGCTCGGGGCCTGACCGGTGGAGCCAAAGTTATCCATACTGCGCACCAACCCCTGACCGAAGAGATGATGCCAGATTCGATTAACGATCACGCGCGAAGTGAGTGGATTGCCGGGGCTCACCAACCACTCGGCCATTTGCCGGCGACCACTGCCACTTCGGTGGAAGCTTGCACGGAAATCCGGGTTTACAATGGAGACAAAGCCGCGCGGGACTTTTTCACCGGGTTGCTGAATCTCCCCGCGTTCCAGCAAGCGAGTTTCGCGCACAAAACCTCGGTCACTCACACCCATTGCGCGCGGAATTGATTTACCAGCCGCAGTATAGCCACTGAGTTTCTCGGTGATTGAATTCACCCGACCGCTGACTGCACGAGCTCGTTGAAATGTTCGTTGTACATCCCCGGAACCGGACGCACGTTCTTTGCGTGCCTGAGCGGTCAATTCTTCAAGCTCTTTCTTGCTATCAACCAACATTTTTTCCAGACGCGCACGGGTACTGACCGTCAAAACCTCACCTGGATTCTTGGTGGCCTCCGCCGGAAGATTTACCAGAGGAGTACTACGGCGATTTCCAGGTCCTTGCACGGTTCCAAACTGAGTTTCCGTATTAAAGAAGATGCCAGCTAGTGCGTAGTACTCGCGCTGCGGAATGGGAT
Source organism: Verrucomicrobiota bacterium (assembly GCA_028872685.1). GTDB lineage: Bacteria > Verrucomicrobiota > Verrucomicrobiia > Limisphaerales > UBA1100 > JACNJL01. Next base: position 4,655 of record JAPKEI010000104.1, read on the forward strand.
CAAACTTGTGGTCGTGGCATCGAGCACAGGCAATGGTGAGCCCCAATATCGCGCGCGATGTGGTTTCAATCTGTTCATCGGCCAAGTCCACGGCAAACTGAAGACGATTATTTTCATTGTGCGACTTGGGGCCTATGGCCAGAAACCCAGTCGCCGTCATTAACTCGGCGCGGTGTTGGTTGTCGCGCGCAGGCATTAGGTCACCGGCGATTTGTTCGCGAATGAACTGATTGTAGGGCTTGTCGGCATTAAAGGAATCGATCACGTAATCACGATACCGCCACGCATGCGGGTAGGTAAGGTTCGCCTCCTTACCGCTGGACTCTGCATAACGCGCGACATCCAGCCAATGCCGTCCCCAGCGTTCACCAAAACTTTCGGAAGCGAGCAACCGGTCTACCAGTTTTTCAAATGCCTTCGGGTCTTTGTCCGCCACAAAGGCTTCCACTTCCTTAGGTTGCGGCGGTACGCCATTGAGGTCAAAAAACAACCGGCGGATTAATGTGCGACGATCCGCCTCACCCACCGGCTTGAGTGATTGCTTGTCCATCTCGGCCAAGACAAACCGGTCGATGTCTGATCGCACCCAGTTGTTATCCTTCACCTTTGGCCTGGCCGGTTGCTCCGGCAACTTGAAGGCCCAGTGGTTTTTGGATTTCTCCCAGTTGGGTTTTTCGGCTACGGCACTCCCATCGCGTGGATCCGGTGCACCCATCATGATCCATTTTTCAAAATCAGCGATGACGGAAGCCGGCAGCTTTTCTTTGGGAGGCATTGCCGTGTCCTCATCCTCATAACGGATTGCCTCAACGAGCAGACTCTGCTCCAGATTCTTTGGCACCACAGCATGGCCCGATCCGCCGCCTTTACGGATTCCCTCGCGCGTGTCCAACTGCAACCCCCCCCTGAGCTTTTCGCTGTTAGCCGAATGACACTTGTAACAACGTTCCACCAATACCGGGCGAATTTTTTTTTCAAAAAAAGCTATGCCTTCCGGGCTCGGTTCAGCTGGGAAAACCCCTTGCGTACCGGCCAGAAGACCAACAAAACTCAATATACTTAGGCGAAGACTGGTCATTAGTAATTTTATTGTACAATAAAAGACGTGCAGTCTCAACATATGTTACGCTAATGAATGATCGGAGCTCTTGAGGAAATCCGGCTAGATTGTTAAATCCGAATCGCTTTCGCCCGGTGGCAGGTCGCCCATGCGCATGCGAATGGCATTGAGTTCGCTGGTGAGATGTTTGCGAACGATCAATAAGTCTGCGCTGTGTATCATGAAGTTGCAGCCCATTTCGAGAAAACGCACTTGCTGCTCAATCCCGCCCCAGAAATGGATTCCCGCCCCGCGGCCGTGCGCACGGGCCTTGTCAAAAATCGTCTGCACGGCAGCCAGGAATTCCGGTGCATCGTATTGCTCAGGAATACCCAAGTTGCATGAGAGATCATGCGGCCCGATAAGCACCCCATCTACCTCCGGCGCGGCGAGCAGGTCATCGAGTGCATCAATTGCTGGTTGGCTCTCGATATTGAGGATGAGTACGTTGTTAACGTTACGGTTGGTGATATACTCATCTATCTCCGTTGTAACGCTCTTGCCTGAAAGCCGATCTGATAATCGCCCTCCCTTTAACGGCCGATGCTTTACCGCGCCTCGCAGCCCGTCCACCTGCGCCACGGTTTCAATGTACGGCGCCACGATACCCAGTGCGCCATCGTCGAGGGTGGACGTGGCCAAAAACGGATCCGGCGATGGAATGCGAACAATGGGCACAATCCCCAGCGCCGAATAAGTTTGGCACATCCAACCCACCTGCGAGCGGTCCAGTGTGTTGTGTTCGGTATCGATAAACACAAAATCCGGCCGACTCGGCGTGATGACATCCACAGAACGTGGCGAAGGATTCACAGTACAAGTCCCATACACGCGCTCACCCGCGCGCATTTTTTTAGCAAGAGTTTGTCCAATCATCGGTGCACGGATGATGCTCGGAGTGAGTACTGGAGGCAAGTCCGGCTACGCCAGAATTTCCTTAGCCACATGGCCGTGCACATCGGTCAGCCGATAGTCCCGGCCGGCATGGCGATGAGTAAGGCGTTCGTGATCAATGCCAAGCAGGTGTAGCAAGGTGGCATGTAAATCGTGGATGTGCATGCGATTGTGTATGGCCTTAAAGCCAAAGTCGTCGCTTTCGCCGTAGGTCGTTCCACCCTTAACACCTCCGCCGGCGAGCCACATCATGAAGCCATGTGGATTGTGGTCGCGGCCACTACCGTTTTCGCTGACGGGCGTTCGGCCAAATTCTCCGCCCCACACGATAAGTGTATCTTCCAGGAGTCCGCGTGATTTCAGGTCTCCTAATAATGCGGCGATGGGTTGGTCGATATTCTTGGCGAGCGTGGGCGTGGTTTTGTTGTGGTTGCTGTGCGTGTCCCACGGCTGGCCGTTGCCGTAATAAACCTGAATGAACCGCACGCCGCGCTCGGACAACCGCCGCGCCAACAAACAGCCATTGGCGAAGTGTCCCTTGCCGTACGCCTCGCGCACCTTCGGCGGTTCCTTGCCAATATCGAACGCATCCGTCGCGGCGAATTGCATTCGGTAAGCCGTCTCCATCGCCTCGATGCGGCCCTGCAATGCGTTGTCCGCCCCGCTCTGTGCCGCGAGGTGTTCTCGGTTGAGTGCCTGCATCAGGTCCAGCTGCTTGCGCTGGGTGGTCGGATCGAGCTTCGCATTGCGCAGCCACGGAATCATTTCCTTGGGCGCAATCTTTGAGTGATTGATGTACACGCCCTGGTGCTGGGAGGGCAGAAACGCACTGTTCCACAAAATGGAAAACCGCACCGGCCGGCCGGGGCACAGCACGATGTACGCGGGCAGGTTGGCGTTTTCCGTGCCGAGACCATAGCTCATCCACGCGCCCATGCTCGGCACCTTGGGCGTCATCGTGCCGTTGTTCATCAGCAACAGCGCTGGCCCATGGTTCGGGTTGTCCGTGTGCACCGAGCGCAACACGCAGAGGTCGTCGGCAAACTTCGCCGTGTGCGGCAGCAACTCGCTTACCGGCAAACCGCTCTGCCCGTGCCGCGTATATTTATAAGGCGCATTTAACAGACCGCCCGTCGGCCGTTCCGTGCGCAAATCCGTCCCCTCCGGCCGTTGCCCTTCAAACTTTTTCAACGCCGGTTTCGGGTCCAAAAAATCAGGCCCAAACGGCCCGCCATTCATGAATAAATGAATCACCCTTTTTGCCCGCGGTGCAAAATGTGGAGCCATCCCCGTTGCCGCCTGCAGCGAATTAAACAGCCCTAACGTCCCCATACCCGCACCCATGCGTGCGAGGGCGGCTCGTCGATTGATGTCAAAAGGTTCAGACATTAGTCGATAAACTGGAATTCGTTTCCTGCCATCAGCGCGTGGGCATACTGTGTCCATGCGGAGGCATCGTTTCCCTTTCCGTTGAGAAAGTTTTTAGCAATTTTCAACTCAGTTTCACGCGGGGCTCGTTGAAACAATTTCTGATAAACCCCGTGGATGCGCACATTGATTTCCTTCTGCTTCATTAAGTTGGCGGCAAGAGATTTGGCATGCTGATGAATAAACGGACCATTTAACGTAAAGAGCTGTTGCAAAGGCGTGATGGTTTGTGGGCGGGTGGGCGCGTGCGCGGTGGGGTCCGGGAAATCGTGAATGCGGAGGAATTGATTGGGCTCGCGGCGGTGGATGGCGCCGTAAAGGGTGCGTCGGTTGTTGTCCTTTGCGTTGAGGTCTTTGGGCTCGCCGCCAATGGTTTTGTCGAGTTGGCCGCTGGCGTGGAGCATGGCGTCGCGCCACGCTTCCACGTCAAGCCGACGACGGTTCATTCGGGCGAAGTGTTCGTTGGCGGGGTCGGTTTTTTGCGCGGAGGGATTGTGAATGCTTTGCTGCCATGTGGCGGATTGCAAAATCTCGCAGTGCAGCCACTTGAGCGACCACCCGTTTTTCACGAAGCACGCGGCGAGGTCGTTCAACAAAACCGGGTGAGTCGGAGCTTCGCCCGAATGCCCCAGTTCGCTCGGCGTGGGGCACAGGCCGCGGCCGAAGT
>JAPKEI010000105.1 GCA_028872685.1 Verrucomicrobiota bacterium
ATACAGCCAGAACTCAAACAGTAAGGTCAGTGTTTTCGTATGTGCAACAGAATGGGTTGCGACACGATCCCTTTTTCCAGAGTGGTACGGAGGTGGAAGCGACGAGTCATTTCCGGCACCCATTTGTCGGCGGTTATGAAAAATTCGCGTTCGGATTGACCTTCGACGATGAGTAATCCGCTGAGGCCAATATTGTCTACATACACGCCGTGAGGGAGGTTGCGGCCGGAATCGTGGCTGCCGAAACTGACGCGGCCTTTGAATCCGTTACGTTCGATACGCACGCGGGCGGAGATAGTTTCACCCGGCGCAATGGTGAGCTCGAGAGGTTTGCCTAGTATAACGTTCCCACTAGCGGGGACAACTTTCACTTGGAGCTTGGGTTTGGCGATGAGTTTCAATCCGTTCAGATTACTGACGGCATGGGCAATGTTTTTGCCATTGATGCGGGCAGTTGCAGTCACTTTAGCAAAGCTGGTGGGGCGGGCGTTCGCGAAGGAGAGGGAGGTCTCAGTGAAGCCCGGCCCTTTCCAGCCAACGTATAATTCCTCCATGCCGGCCGCCTCGATATAGTCCACACGAATAGCGTGCATTCCTGTCTTCAATTCCACTTTGCCTGTGTTGCGCACCTTGCCGTGCAGACCGTCGTTATCCACAATTTTTTTGCCATCAATAAATAGCAGCGAACCGTCATCGGATGCCAAAATAAATTCATAGCTACCGTCCTTTGGGATTTTTATTTGGCCTTCAAAGAGTATCCCAAAATTGTCCTCGCGATCGGCTGGTTCGATGTCGAAAAAACCATGTTTCAATTCGCCGGTCTTGACGGGTTTGAGTGTGTTCCAATCCGGCACGTTGGGCCAAGAGCCGTGAAACAGTTTCCACGAGAGTTTGCTGATGGAGGGATTGTGGGCAATCGGTGTACTTGCGGTGGGCTTAGCGGGCTTTCCGGGTGCGTGATACACCGCACCGAAGGCCAGTGTTTGGCCGGCCTCGATGGTGAGGGGCGTGGTGACACGGAAGCCGGCGGGCACCTCGCTGATGTCCACGCGAATGGGGCCGGCGAAGTCATCCATCCGCACCGCGCGCACGCTGAATTCGCGGCCGCTGCCTTTGGGTACGTCGGTGATGCCGCTGAGGCTCACGGAAAAGTTTGGTCGCCGCGGGCGGATGGTGAGCGTGTATTTGTGATCCTTGCCTTGCGCGCCGCGCACATCGGAAACGCGCGCGAGAAATTCGCCATCGCGCGGCGCGGTGAAGGTGAGCTTCGAGTCTTTGCCCAAGCGGCGTTGGCTGTCGTCGTCATTTTCAAAATAAATGGGAAAGGTCGGTAGCCCATTGGCCGGCGGCGTGATGCCCGCAGGCAAGGGTTCCACAATGTACGCAAACTGGCCGAGCGGATGCGCCAGTGGCGTGGTGTCAAAAAACGCGTGGCGCGTTCCGCTGCCGGGGTACACAAAGTAGCCGCTGTCGGGCCCGCGCGGGTAGTGCCAGAGTTTGACCACTTCACCGTTTAAATAGAGGAATTGATTGAGCGTCATTTCGCGCCACTTGAACACGCGGAAATCGCCAGAGGTGCTGGAGTCTTTGCCTCGAAAAGTAAGCCACGATTTGCGCACGGCTTGCAGGCGCACACGCTCGATGGGCGCGCCGGTGGCGTCGAGCACTTCCACCTTGGAATCCAACGGCGACTTGCCGCGCGCAGCGTTGATTTCCAAAACCCACTGCTCTCCGGCTTTGGTGCGGAAGCGAAAGAGGTCGGGGCCATCAAGAATCACGCCGGAAATTTTGGCGGGAATCCGGATGGCCATCGCCGTCTTGGGCGCGTTGTTGGGCTCTTGCTCGGTGAGTTCCGAAACAGCCGAATCCGCAATGGCCGTGTGCGGCTGCGCTTGGGGCACGGCGGATTGAGCGGCGGCGGCTTTGAGTTGAAGTCGCGCGGCCGAGCCATCCATTCGACCGATGAATAACGATTTGCCATCGGTCGCAAAGGCGAGTGCGGAGACCACGTCGGGTTGGCTGGCGAAAGTTTGCAGCGGCTCAAGGTTTGGCAGCGACCACAGCTTCACGGTGCGGTCCGCCGAGGCGGTGGCGAGACGGTGGCCGTCGGGGCTGATGACGAGGTCGGTGATTTCGTCCTCGTGCGCGAACCGCACACGGACGAGCGGGTTGATGCGCGGTTTGGATTTGCTCACCCAACGCCACAGGCGGATTTGTTTGTCGGCACCGGCGGCCACCACGAATTGGCTGTCCGGCGTGAAGGCCACGATGAATTGTTCGCCGGTTGATTGGCCGAGTGTGTCGAGGCGTTGGCCGGTTTTAGTGTTCCAAAGTTTCACCGCCGAATCGCCGCCCGCGCTGGCGAGCACGGTGCCGTCCGGACTAAACGCAATGCCGTGCACCGCGCCGTTGTGACCTTCCAACGTGCGTAACCGCTTGCCGGTTTTCACATTCCAAAGTTGAATCAATCGGTCGTAACCCGCCGTGGCGAGCAAGTCGTCCTTTGGTGAAAACATCGCGCCATAAAGCGTGTCGCGATGGCCCTCGCCGAAAGTGCGTACGCGCTGGCCGGTCTTCAAATTCCATAGTACCGCTTCGCCGCGCAAACCTGTGACGCCCGTGGCCGCCACCAAAAAATTTTCATCCGGCGAAAATGACAAGGCATTGACCTTGCCCGCGTGACCGGTGAGCGCGTGTTTGCCGACCTGCACTTTGCCGTAAAACGCAACCGCCCGAATGCCGCCGCCCGACACGGCCAGCGCGGTGATGGGAGGCTTCGCCAAATGCGCCGCGGCTACTTTGGGAACATTGAGCGTGGCGAGAATGGAGCGATCGTGCGTCGGTCGCTTTGCGCCGCCATCGATCCACGCCTTCAGCGTGGCGAGGTGCGCGGCGGTGAGCTGCGGCTCCTTGAGCGGCGGCATAAAGGGTTTTTTCTGCTTGGCAATTTGCTGCCACAATAGCGAGCCCCTCGCTTTGCCCGCCACGATGCCCGCGCCATTTTCGCCACCTTTCATCAGCGACTTAAAAGTCTCCACCGAAAACTCGCCCTCCAGGTCATCATCATTGTGACACCCTGCGCAGTACTCGCGCAAAATCGGCGCAACATCTTTGTGGAAATCCGGCGGCGCGGCGGCGATCGGCAGTGCGGCAAACAGGAAAGTTGCTTTCAGAATTTTCATTTCAATGTTGGAACAAAAATTCACGACTGGTCATTAGCGCCCAGAATAAATCTTCGACGATGGCGCGGCGGTCGGTGGCGGGCGCGTTGGCGAAGACGGTCAGTAGTCTCTTGCGTTCACCGGCACTGGGCGCGCGCGCGAGGCAGAGCAAATAGGCTTCGTCGATGAGGGCGCCGTTGTCCTTTTTGAGTAGTGGGGTTACGCGGCTTTTTTCGTTGCGGAGGTTGGCGTTGAGGGTTTTGCCGTTAGAAAGGTGCAGCACTTGCACCATGCTTGGCTTGTTGGAGCGCTCGCATTCGCAGGTGATTTCGCGCGCATTGCGGCCAAAAGTTTTCAGAAAATACGATGTCACGGCGGAGTCGAACAGTTGCAGCGCGCGGGTGCCGTCTTTGTAAAACGCGGTGTTTTGTTTGCTGCCATCAGAGAGTGTGATGGTGCCGAACTTGGGCGATACTTGGGTGACCGACGTGATGGCGTCCTGCAACACCTCGGCCATCAGCCGGCGCGGGTATTGGCGGGAGTAAAAACGCGTGTCGCCGATGTTTTCCGCCAAGGGAGCGCTGCTGCGTCCGTAGGTTTCGCTTTGCAAAATAATCCGCATCAGTGATTTCAGGTCGTACTTATTTTTCGCAAGGTGCGTCGCGAGGGCTTTCAGGAGCGGCTCGTTGGTGGCGGGATTGGAAACGCGGAGGTCATCGACGGGATTCACGATTCCGCGCCCGAAAAAGTTCGCCCACACGCGGTTGGCGATGGAGCGGGTGAAATACGGGTTATCGGGCGAGGTGAGCCAGTCGGCCAACACCGCGCGCCGGTCGGTGGCGGGATTGGCCACCGGCGCGCCGTCAAGCGGCGCTGGCAGTTGGGGTTTGCCGGTGCGCGGCTGGAGAAGATCACCGCGCGAGGCGATGAAAAGCGTGCGCGCGCCGCTTCCTTTGCGCGCATCGCCACCCCAACCTTTTACCCGCACGCGGGCAAATAAATTGGCAAACGAATAATATTGGTCGTTGGTCCATTTTTCCAAGGGATGATTGTGGCACTTGGCGCAGCCGATGGAGAGGCTCATAAACGCTTGGCTGACGTTCTCGGCCATCGTCTCGGGCTCTTGATGGATGGCGTAAAAGTTTGTGGCGCCGCGCACCATGCTATCGCCGCGCGCGGTGATGACTTGCCGTACGATCTGATCCCACGGCGTGTTTTTGGCCACCTCGCCGCGCAGCCAATTATAATACGCCTTGAGCGCGTTGGGGCGAAGTTTTTTGCCGCTAATCAAAAACAAATCGGCCCAACGATACGTCCAGTAATCAATGAACTCGGGCCGCGCGAGGAGTTGATCGATGAGTTTGTCGCGCTTGTCCTTGGCGGTACTGGCGAGGAAGGCTTTGGTTTCGGCGGGCGTGGGCAGCGCGCCAATCACATCGAGATGCGCGCGCCGGATGAACTCGCTGTCGGTGCACGGCGGCGAGGGTTTGAGGTTGAGCTGGCGCAACTGTGCGAGCACGAGTTCATCGATGAAATTGCGCCTCGGTGCTTGGGCAAAAACGGCGTCGGCAATGGTGTTCGGCCAAGGCGATGTGATGCGCGCGATGGCGATTTGGCCGGAGTACCACGCGGTGATTGCGCCCTGCCCAAAGCCGACCACCTCCGCCTTGCCGGTTTTTTCGTCGACGATGGCCACGGACGCGTCGGTGGAATTGAACCGCGCCCACGCCGTCACATCGCGCCGCGTACCATCACTAAAATGCGCGATGACTTCGAGCTGGCGCGAGTCGCCTTTCTTCAATTTGGAATTGCCCGGCGAAAGCTCCACGCGCTGCAGCTTCACATCCGCATCCGTCGGCCCCGGCGCGCCTTGCTGGATCCATTTCACGAGCAGTTGGTAATCCGCCGAATCCTCGTGCAGCATTTTGCCGCCTTTGTGCCGCACGGCGGCGGTGGGTTTAATGACAAACAGACTGCGCGCGGGATCGCTGAACTCCACCCGCCGCCCGCGCATCTCGCGCGTGATGTTGTAATGATCGCTTGCCGGATTGTACGCATTGAGGCTCAGCCGAAACCCGCCCTTGCCCGCCAATGCGCCGTGGCAACCGCCGCTATTGCAACCCACTTTGGATATCACCGGCAGTACATCATGCCGAAAACTGATCGGTCGTTCAGCAGACGAAACCGTAAATGTCATCCCAAACGCGGCGAACAAAACAAAAAATCTCATCAAAACAATTCCTTAATCGGTTCGTTCCCGAAATCCACCAGTGGGAATGGCCGTCCCGCGGGTCCGGGCAGCATGGCTTCGGGATCGAGACCGAGGCTGTGGAAAATTGTGGCTACCACGTCGCCCGGATCCACCGGCCGTTCGGCGGGGAAGCCGCCCACCGGGTCACTCTTGCCCACCACGCGCCCGCCTTTCACACCGCCGCCGGCAAAGCTGCACGTGAAACATTGCGGCCAATGATCGCGCCCGCCCGCGGGATTCACCTTCGGCGTGCGGCCGAATTCCGCCATGGTGGTCACCAGCGTGTTGCCCAGCATCCCGCGCTGATGCAAATCCTCGATCAACGCGCTGTAGCCCTGATCGTACATCGGCGCCACTTGCTCCTTCATTTGCTGCACGGAAATAAACGGCTTCGATCCGTGGATATCCCACGAGAGCTGATCGAACACCGTGAGAAAACTATTCAGCGTCACCACGCGCACGCCGTTTTCAATGAGCCGCCGCGCGAGCAGGCAGCATTGGCCGAAGCGATTCATGCCATAGCGTTCGCGCACCGATTGTTTTTCCTTTGTGAGATCAAACGCCGAGCGTGCCTGTTCGCTGGTCATCATTCGGAAGGCCGAATGAAACGTGTCGTTGAGCAAACGCGCATCCTCACTCGCTTCAAAATTTTTCACTGCGCCATCGACAATCTCGCGCATACTGCGCCGCCGTTCCAACCGCGCCGCGCCAATCTGATCCGGCGGCAGCAAATCCGGCACCTTAAAATTTTTCTTCGACGGATCCGCATTCAACGCAAAGGGATCGTGCGCCTTGCCCAAAAAACCTCCGGCCTGTCCATTGGGCAAATTGCCGCCGCCGCGCCCCATCAATTCCGGCAATACCACAAACGGTGGCAGATCACTTTTGCGCCCGAGCAAATGGCTCGCCACCGCGCCGACGTGCGGTGTTTGTACCCCACCGGTAAACCGCCGCCCCGTTTGCATGATTTGCCAACCCGCATCGTGCACCGCCGCGCCGCCGTGATGCACCGACCGCACCAGCGAAAACTTATCGGCCACCTTCGCGTGCAGCGGCAGTATTTCGGAAATATCGATGTCCGGCGACTTGGTTCGAATGGGTTTGAACGGTCCGCGATACTCCGCTGCCGCCTCCGGTTTCATGTCCCACAAATCCACGTGGCTTGGCGCGCCCAAGTTAAAAATCATAATGCACGCGCGATCCTCGTGCCCCGGCCGCACCGCGCCGGCCTCCTTCGCCGCCAGCAGTTGCGGCAGCGATAATCCCGCGGCGCCCAACACCCCCACCTGCAAAAACTCCCGCCGCTTCAAATGGCTCCCGCCACAAATCGATGCATCCTGTTCCGCCAAAAAATCAAACATTCATGTGCTCCAGTTGTTCCTCCGAAATCATACGCTCATTCCTCCGCTTGTCTAGCGCGCCTTTATGCGATTAGCCGGTTAGCAAATGAGGCCGGTCAGGGAATGCGCTTACGGGATTGCAACTCGTGAAATTAATCTGCACGATATCGAGCAGTCACATTGGGATTCAAAATGCGCAAAAATATTATTTTCACCATTCGAAGAACTTGGCCGCTCCTTTCCCGTGTTTTTTGCGTTTCATTTCTTCTACTTGCAGCAGGGCAATTATTCTCGGCGCAGTGGGCTCAGCTACAGGGCGGTGCGGGCCGCTCGGGCGATGCACCGGAAGAGGATTTGAAGGCGTCGCTGGGGCTTCTGGCGGCGTTACCATTGACCGATGGCGTCCAAGCCACGCCGGTGGTGACGGATGGGATGGTTTTCGTGGTGGATGGCTCGGGCGTGGTGCATGCGATTAGCCTCTCCACGTTTCAGGTGCAGTGGCGGTTTGACACCGAGGGTGGGGCGGGGAACTGCAACAACGTGGCCGCACCAGCGGTGGTGGGAAAATTTTTGCACGTGGGGACGACGGCGGGGTTTTATTATGTACTTGAACGGCGGACGGGGAAGGTCATCAAGCGGCTGGATTTAGGTGAGCCGATTCTTTCCGCGCCGGTGGTGGGTGAGGAGCGCGTGTATTGCGCGACGCTGGGGGCGCGGGTATTTGCGCTGTCGCCGAAGGGTGAGGTGGCGTGGGAATGGGATTTCGTGAAAGAGGTCGTGGGGTTTAAAGGCAACCGATGGAGCGGGGCGGATTGGGTGAAGTTCCGTGGCGACCGCGTGAATTGGAAGGACCACTTCGTTTGTTCGCGCGACATTTGTCTCATTGGCAAAACGGTGGTGATGCCGGCGGGCGGGCGGACGGTATTTCTGGAAGACGCAGGGGCAAAGCCAAGGCTGCGGAAGGTGGCAGTGATTCCAAAATTTGCCGGGACGGAATTTCCGGCAACGCTCGGCCAAAGCGCGGACGCGGCGGGCAATGTTTACGTGCAATGGCATCGTCGCGATAACGCGGGGCGCGTGGAGCGGATACGGCTCATTGACAACGATAGCGATGAGTTGAAGGTTGATTTTATCAAGGGAACGCAGACGGACATCCGCACGCCGGGGATGTTGAGCTTTGCGCCGGTGAGCATTCGCGGCGGCGATGTGTATCGCGTGCGGCCCGAACAGGGAATGGGGCTGTGCCGGCATCGTGATGGGAAAACGGAAGTGCTGAATGCGGCGGCAGCGATTTGCCCTCCGGTGTTGACGCGTAGCCATGCGGTTTACGGCGGGCTCGATGGCAAGCTGCACATCGTGCCGTTGAAAGGCGGCAAGCCGCGGGCGTTGCAGACGGCATTTGGCGCACCCATCTCCGCACCGGTGGCGGTGGCCGATGGGCGCGTGTTTGTGGGCTGCGAGGATGGATACCTATATATATACGGCGCGGGCGGCAAAGCGGCGTTACCGAAGAAGGATCTCGGAGTTTGGAAAATTCGCAGCCCGCTCAAAGGGTCGATGGCGGGCGACAAATTTAACTGGTACACCAACTATGGCGACTTTGCCGGCAGCAACTCAAACGACCAAGGGCTCAAGCCGCCGTTGCGGATGCGCTGGGCACGACGGCTGGAAGGCACGGTGAAGCACCTGCCGGTGTGTGGCGGCGGTCGGCTTTACACACACACCGCCGAGGGCCAAATCATCGCCGCCGAGCAGGACACCGGCCGTGTGCTGTGGCGCACGTATTTTCCCGATGGCTTTTTGTCATTCACCTCGCCGCTTTATGTGAAGGGCAAACTGCTTATCCCGCAGGGCGGCATCAAGCAATCACACATCCTTTGCCTCGATGCCGCGACAGGCAAGCTGCTTTGGAAACAGCCCTTCACCGGCTCGCCCGGATGGAGTCGCCAGTTCCCGCCGGTCGTCCACGG
>JAPKEI010000106.1 GCA_028872685.1 Verrucomicrobiota bacterium
CCACGCGGCCCATGTCGAATCGTTCACCGGACGAAATGGCGAGCTCGCGGCGGATGACAAAGTCTTTGGTTTTTTCGTTGCCTTCAATTTGCACCAGATCGAGATTGAACGGATTGCCTTCGAAGATTTTGAACACAAGGTTGATTTTGTCAGTACCGGTGACCGGTTTACGAATCACTCGCAGCACGCGGGCATTGATGTGCGATTTGCGGCCGTATTGATTTTGGATAGCGCGCAAATCAGATTTTGGACCGCTGCGGAGCAGTTGTTCGGGTGCGTAAACTTCGCCTTCGCGCATGCGGATGAGCGACATGAGGGTGAGCTTGGGAATCACCGGTTTGAAATCCGAATTGGCCTTGCCTTCGGGCCCGGCATCGAGCCGCGTGGTTTCGCCATCGCGCGCATTTTGCCAGTAGTACTCGAAATCTACTGTGCCCACATGATACAAGCGGCCCTCGGTAATCTTGAACGTAAGGTCCACGTACGAGGCGTCATCGAGGTAATCTTCCAGACCATCCTCTGCATCTTCCACTACATCTTCCTGATCATCCACTTGGTCTTCCAGCAAATCCAACCGATCTTCATCAGCGGCGCCCTCTTTATCTTCTTCTTCAGCCAGGGATGACTCCAAAATTTCCAAATCCGCGCGCGCTTTGTTGAGGGTATTTACACGTTGCTGATACCCGTCGCTCGCCAGCACGGCGTCGGCGGCATGAACCACTTCCGCCTTGGCATCGAGATAGCCGCGATTGCGATAGAAGGTTTCGAGGCGCTCGATGTCCGCCTGCAATTCGAGCGGTCGAATGCGACCGTCGTTGGTGAACCAACTGATGGGGTTATGCCAACGCCGCCGTTCACGAACTTTCACGAAGTCCATCAAGTCATCAGTATCAAAACCTTCATTGCCCTCGAAGGTCATATTCTCGATTTGAAACTGCTCGCCTTCGGTGATCAGGTATTCCACTTCGCCGGTCAACTTGCCATCATCCTCGCTGGTTACGCTGACTCGGTAGTAGCCTTTATCCTCATAATGTTCGCGCAAGGCTTTGGCATCGGCTTGCCTTTGGGAGTCGCTGTAGCGGATGCCCCGGCGGAGTGTGAGTTTTTTCAGCAAATCTTTTTCTTTTATCTGTAATGACGCTGCGGTGAGGGTGGTGCCATCGGGCCTGCGCAACAGCAAATTCACTGAGGTTACTTTGGGATATACCACAGTGATAAATTCAAGCGTGAGTTTTCCATCTTCCTGCGATACCTCCACGCGCACGTCATAAAACCGGCCGGTTTTCATCAGCGCATGCACGTCGGGATTAGTCACGCCGGCACGAAATTGATCACCCGGACGGATGCGGATGTGATTACGCACGTAAGCCTCGGTGATATCCGGCTCGCCGCTGCCAAGGCTCTTAAGCGTGACCTTGACTGCGCCCACCTTGGGGGGAGCGGCAACCGGTTGGGCGTTCGCCATTCCCGGCGCGACCAGCAGCAGGGCCAGTGTGAGGAGTTTCAAAATATTAGTTTTCATGCGGCACATCTTCATCGCTTATTCGGGCGGCGGGCTCAAACCGCGTGTAGGCTTTGAGGAACGTGAGCGGGATGTCGCCGGTGGGCCCGTTGCGTTGCTTGGCAATCAACAAGTTGACCGGCAATCCTTCGCTCTCGTCCGCACCTTCGGCGTCCTCGTCCTGCGCGACTTTGTAAAGCAGGCCCACCAAGTCGGCGTCCTGCTCAATCGCGCCGGATTCGCGGAGATCCGACAAGCGTGGCTTGCGGTTCTTCTCCCGCTCCATTTCGCGGTTTAACTGGCAAAGCACAATCACCGGCACCTTCAATTCCTTGGCCAAGGCCTTGATGCCGCTGGAGATTTCTGAAACCTCCTGCTGCCGATTGTCCATCGCCCGCCGCGAAGTAGAATGAAGCAGCTGGAGATAGTCAATGACAATGAGTTTAATGCCATACTGCGTGTGCATTCGGCGGGCCTTGGCTCGGAGTTGCAGAATGGAGAGACCGGGGGTGTCGTCGATATAAAGGGGGGCCTTGTGGAGCTTACCGGCGGCGGCGTTGATGCGCGGGAAGTCGTGGTCGCCCATAACTCCGTCGCGCAGTTTGCTGAAGTTGAGGCGGGCATTGGAGAAAATCATGCGGGTAACCAGTGCCTCGGCGGTCATTTCCAGGCTGAACACGCCCACGGGAATGTTGCCTCCCAGCGTCACGTTTTCCACGATGTTCATCGCCAAACTGGTTTTGCCCATCGAGGGCCGCGCGGCGATGACAATCATTTCACCCGCGTGCATTCCATCAGTCATCTGGTCGAGCACCGAGTAGCCGCTGGCAACACCCGAAATCTGGCCCTTGCGTTTGTGGTATTCCTCAATGCGATCGATGGCGGCGTGCACGAGTTTTTTCATATCCGTGCTGATGTCGCCGGCGCGTTCGTCGTTGATGCTGTGGATGCGCGTTTCCACCTCGTCGAGCAGGCGATTCACTTCGCCCTCGTGCTCGTACGCTTGGGTAACAATCTCGGTGCAGGTGCGCACGGTTTTGCGCAGTAGATATTTATCCCAAACAATGTTGAAATAATATTCAAGGTTGGCCGCCGAAGGCACGCTGTCCATCAATGTGTTGATATAAGCCACACCGCCCACGGCCTCGAGCTGTTTGCGATCGGCGAGGAATTGCTTCACGGTGATAATGTCCACCGCTTGCCCCGCCTCCACGATATCGATCATCGCCTCGAAGAGCAGTTGATGTTTCAGCTCATAAAAAAACGTGTCGCCCGGCGGACGGCGTTTGCCGCGCTGACCTTTATCGGAAGGGGCATCGCTGAGCTGGCGCGGTTCACGAATGCGTTCGAGGCAGAAATCCAATCCAGATGCGGCATCGAGCATCAGGCAACCGAGGATGCCCTGCTCCGCCTCGATAGAATGCGGCGGCGTACGGCCCGCGGGCGCGGTGGCGGCCTCGGGAGAACTAGGCGCGCGGCGCGGAGCGTTCACCAAATCCTCCATCGGCGGTTCCGGAATAGGCCCCTCGGGTGTGTCAATCATGCGCGGCAAGGAAACACGAAGGTGCGACCCGATGGCAACGCGAAGTTGCTGGCTTTGCACCCCCGCTTGTTCACAGCGGGCGGGGTATAAAAAAGCCGCCCCGTTTTGGTGCGGGACGGCCATGGAAAAATATCTGATTATTCGGTGGCTTTTTCCGCCGCCGCTTTTTTGGCGGCTTCTTCGTCAGCCACGGATTGCGGAGTGGGCCGCGGGTTTTCGCTTTCCACGAAGACCTTCAGTTCGCCTTCCAAATCGGTGTGCAGCTTGAGCTTCACATCAAACTCACCCAGCTCACGCAGGGGTTTGACGAGTGCCACTTTTTTACGATCCAGATCGAGGTCAAATTGGTTGTGCAATTCATCGCAAATGGTGCCGGCCGTGACGGAACCGAACATTTTTCCGGCTTCGCCGGTCTTCACCTTGATGTGCAGGCGCAGGCTCTTGAGGCTATCGCGGAGTTCCTCCATGTGCAGGCGCTCGGTAGCCTCGCGCTCGGCACGGCGGGATTGCAACGATTCGATGTAGCGCTGATTACCCGCGGAAGCGGGAATGGCTTTGCCTTGGGGAAAAAGGAAATTGCGCGCGAAGCCGGGCTTCACCTTCACGGTATCGCCTTCAGCGGCACGGAGGTCCCTCATGTTTTCGGTGAGGATGACTTCGGTTTCTTTTTTGGATATAAGCATAATGGGTTAAAAATTAAAATGGCACGTCGTCATCTTCGGGAAGACTCGCCGCAGGCGCACTGGAATTTCCGGAAGCCGCCGGTGCGTTGCTTTGGGCTTGGTAGTTACCACCAGCATCGCCGCCGCCGCCGCCAGCACCACCAGAATCGAGAAATTGAAATCCTTCCAGCGTCACACCGAGCTTGCTGCGTTTTTGTCCGGTTTGTTTGTCATCCCACTGATCGAGCTTCAAGCGGCCTTCGATCATCACGGGCCGACCTTTTTTCAAATACTGCCCAATGACTTCCGCTTGGCGGCCAAAGGCATCCACATCCACGAATGTAGTTTCCTCCTGCTTCTGGCCTTCTTTATTTGTCCACGTGCGGTTGATGGCCATACCGATCTTAGCGATAGCGGTGCCGCCGGAAGTATATTTCACCTCGGGATCGCGGGTGAGGTTGCCCATTAGGATGACCTTGTTGTAATTCGGCATAGCGGGAGGAGTTCGGGGTTGGGGTTAACTGGCAGCCAGCTCGAGTGGGGTGCCGGTGGAGTGAGTGATTTGGGCGCGGAAAAATTCCGGACGTTTGTCCAGCTCCTTGCGCAGTCCTTCGAGTGCGCCGCCATCCAATTCGAACTGGAGGTTCACGTAGAAGCCGCCTTTATGACGTTTGTTGGCAATGCGGACAAAGCCGCGGCGGCCAATTTTTTGTTCGTTGGTCACCTTCCCGCCGGCTTCGCTGATGAGGCCGTTGAGCTTGGTGATGTGCTCGTCCACACTGTCGGACTGGCCGGTAGTGTCGATGATGAATAATCCGTCGTAGCGTTTCACGTTTCTGTTTCTTCTTTCTCGTCTGGTTCGTCTGTGTCGGGAGGAAAAACCTTCCCATTAAATTCATTCATCGCCCGTTCCGGCCCGTGGCTCAGCCAACTGTTCACCTGCGCTGCCACTTTTTCCAGCACCAATTTCAGTGCTTCCGCTTCATTTTCACCAAATTTTCCCAACACGTGGGTGGCCAATTCCTGGCGGTCATCATCCGGTCGTCCCACTCCAATGCGCAGGCGCGGATACTCCGGCGTGGCCAAGTGCTGCTCAATCGATCGCAGCCCGTTATGACCTCCGGCGCTGCCGCCTTTTCGCAGCCGGATTTCTCCAAACTCAATGTTGGCATCGTCCACAATCGCCAGCACGCGGATGGCTTCGTCGATTTTATAAAAATCGCAAATCGAGCTCACCGCTTCGCCGCTGAGATTCATAAACGTCAGCGGCTCGCACAGCAGCACTGTGTGCCCAGATACTTCCGCCCGGGCAAGCCGCGCGGAAAACTTCTTCTTTTCGTCGATCCATCTGGCACCCCATTGGGCGGCCAAATGTTCCACCGCTTGGAACCCAGCGTTGTGGCGCGTGTGTTCGTACTTCGCGCCCGGATTGCCGAGCCCCACGATGAGATGTGCAGCCTCCATCGGCGCACCGCTCGCGGCGGGTTACTTTTTGTCGCCCCCGCCTTCCTCGGGCTTGGCATCGCCTTCGGCACCTTCGCCCTCGGCGCCTTCTTCGCCTTCTTCGCCTTCGGCAGGAGTTTCCTCCACCTCAACGCGCGGACGGGATACAGAGAAGACCGGGTTACTGGCATTATCCAAAATTTCTACACCTGCGGGCCTGACAATGTCGCTGACATGCAGGGTGCTGCCGATTTCCAGCTCGCTAATATCAACCTCGATCATTTCCGGCAACTCGGCCGGGGTGCCACTCACGTGAACCTGACGCATCACGTGTTCGAGGTTACCGCCGCCGACTTTCACGCCCACCGCTTCGCCTACCGTAACCACGGGCACAGTGACCTGCACTTGCTGGTCCTTGCGCACTTCGCGGAAATCCACGTGCAACGGCTGGCGGCTCAGCGGGTGATGCTGCACTTCCTGAATCAATGCCAAACGGCTGTTGCCGTCGAGGTTGAGGTCCACCAAAACCGCCGTGGCGGAGGTGGATTCCATCATCCGCTGGAAACTTTTCTTGTCCACTTCCAGTTGCTCGGCACCTTCGCCGCTGCCGTATATTACAGCGGGCATACTGCCGGTGTGCCGGAGGGCTCTGACTTGGTTGCGTTTTTTTGCGGTGCGCGCGTTGGCGGCTAGTTCAATTGCTTTCATCGTCCTATTTATCCTATCCTCACTCCATCAAATTCAAAAAGCGATGTGATCGATGAATTCGTATGAATCCTTTTAATCGCCTCGCCGAGCAGTCCGGCCACCGACAAAGTGGTCAGCTTTAAGCCCTTGATTTCGGGGCGGGGAACAGTATCAGTCGAGATAAGTTCGTCAATGTTTGATTTTCGCATTCTTTTTGCGCCCAAATCATTCAAAACACAGTGGGAAACTGCCGCAATGATCTTTTTGGCCCCACGCCGCCGCAGCAATCGCGCCGCTGAAACCAGCGTGCCCGCCGTTTCCGTGAGGTCATCCACCAGTAAAACCGTCTTTCCTCGCACTTTGCCGATGACCGAAACGGTCTCAGTTTCCGTGTCCGAAACCCGCCGCTTGGCCACGATCGCGAGGCTTGCGTGCAGCATTTGCGAGTAGGCGTGGGCCATTTTGATGCCGCCCACATCAGGGCTCACCACCGCCAGTTCATCACCCAAATCGAGCGTTTTGAGATATTCAAAAATTACCGGCGCCGCATACAAATGATCCACCGGAATATCGAAAAACCCCTGAATCTGTTGAGCGTGCAAATCGCAAGTGAGCACGCGATTCACGCCCGAAGCCACCAATAAGTTGGCCACCAGCTTTGCACTGATGGGCACGCGCGGCTGGTCTTTGCGATCCTGCCGCGCATAGCCATAAAAAGGCAGCACCGCGGTGATCCGATTGGCGCTCGCGCGACGGAGCGCATCAATCATAATAAACAGCTCCATTAAATTTTGGTTTGCCGGCGGGCAAGTGCTTTGGATCACATACGTGTCCTCGCCGCGCACGTTTTCCTCAATCTTCACAAAGGTTTCGCCATTGGGAAAATCGCGGATGATGGCCTTGCCGAGAGGCATATTGATGCTTTCCGCAATGGACTTGGCGAGGGGCCGGTTGGATCTGCCGGAAAAGATTTTCACTGTAATTATATAGGTTTTAAAAGAAACGGCGCTTGCAACAAAATACTGTGCCCGTATCTAACCACCCCACCCGCGCGCGGCGAGCAAAAAAACAATATGACAGAAAAAAAACGCCCTGAACTTAAACCGCCGGCAAATCCTGCTTCGCCTCACCATCGGCAGTTTGTTGCGCGCGGAAGTCTTCGTACGCCTTTTTGTACTCAGGATATTTGTTTCCGAGGATGGCTGTGGCCAGCAATGCCGCGTTTTTCGCGCCCGGTTTACCAACCGCCAAAGTACCCACCGGCACCCCACCGGGCATTTGCACTATTGAAAGTAATGAATCGAGCCCCTCTGTGCTCCAAGCCTTCATTGGTACCCCCAGCACCGGCACCGAAGTAATCGCCGCCGTCACCCCCGCCAAATGCGCCGCACCACCGGCAGCCGCTATGATGACCTCCATTCCGTTCTCCGTGGAAGCGCTCACCCATCGCTGCAACAACTCCGGCGTGCGATGCGCCGAAATCACCTTCGCCTCAAAAGGCACCCCAAGATCCTTGAGTTGCTTCGCGCAATTCTCCATCACGGCCCAGTCTGAGTGACTGCCCATGATGACTCCTACTAATGGTTTCGTACTAGTGTCGCTCATAAAGCGCGGCACCCTACCCCATCAACCATCAGCCATCAACTCTCAACCGCCAACCCCAATCGTCAAAGCCGGCGCCACGGTCTTAATCTGCCCCGCCTGTAAATTGAATAACTGCGTCAGCAACATAAACGTGCTCTTGCTCTCCAAATCATTATCTGCGAGGTAAAACCATTTTCCGCGATAGGCCACGCTTACGAACGCATTGGCCGGACGCGCATCGGCCGATTTCACGCGGAAGAGGCCGCCCGTCACTTTGTTCCAATCAAACGCCGTGTTATCCGCCGCCAACGTGCGCGTCACCAGCCCCGCCTCGCGATGCGCTGCGGGTACTTCGGCGTTGTGCGACAGATAAAACAAAATCCCCATCATCGACCGAGTGCGCACCGCCAAGCCATTCTCCGGGCGATTGAAAAAATTGTTTGTCAGCCGCAATTCATTCCCCGCGTTGGGCACGCCCAGCAATTCCTTGAGCCGCACCATGCGCGGAGCCAGCGCTGCATCCGGCCGCAATCGCAGCACCAAATCATTTCCCGACCGCATCTTGCCATTCGCATCCGCCAAGCACGGCGCAGCGCCGAGCTCCAGCGCGTCAGCCAGCTGCAGCTCACGCAGGATGCCCACCATTTCCTGAAATTTCTCAAACCTTGGCTCGCGCGCCGGCGTGGGGCCCGAGGCATTGCTCGCGTTGTCCAAGCCATTCACGCGCTCCACGCAAATGCTCACCACCCGTTCCACGCTCCAACCACTTTGCGTGAGAATCAGCACCGCCTCCAACGGCACCGGCGAAAGGATTTGTTTCAAAAACTGGTCACCGCGCAAAGGCGCGTACGAAATGGTGGGAGTTTCTTTGTAAGTCATCCCCGCCGACGGCGTGAGCGTGTCGCCGCCGCGCAGGAATTTCACGCTCGCGCTCATCTCGGTTTCCACCGATTGCTGCGTGGTCACGCTGCTCACCTCCAGAAAAAACGGATTATCGCGATACTTCAATCGCACGAGGTTCAGCAGAAACTGCTCATCCAGCGTGCGCGAAATGGCGTGGTTATATTGCGGATGCGTCGTCCGTAACGAACGCGGCCCAATCGTTTGGCAGCCCACAGCGACACACAAAATGGCCGCCGCGAAAACGGGTTTCAGATTTTTCATTGGTAAAACAAGTTCGCCCTCCCTGACGAATTCAGGGTGAAACTTTACCAGCTTTGTCCAATGCTTCCAAGACCTTTTCGGGCCCACTCATCACCGGCGGCAAAACAAT
>JAPKEI010000107.1 GCA_028872685.1 Verrucomicrobiota bacterium
GTCCAAGCTGCCGGTGCTATCGGCGAAGGAGTCAGCCTTTACGCCCATTCGTTTCTGAATGGTGACAAACAGGTTGGCCAAGGGAATATCTTTATTAAAAGTGAGGTATTGCCCGTGCTTATATCCCATGTTTTTGCCACCAGCGAGGATCAGAGGATAGTTGTTGTTGTTATGGGTCTTGCTGTTGCTGCTGCCGTAAAAGATGCAGGTGTTGTCGAGCACGGTGCCGTCGCCTTCTTTTATCTCGCTCAAGCGCTTCATCAAGTAGGCCAGGCATTCTGTCTGGAAGCGGTCCCATTTGCCTTTGTTTTCTGCTCCCTTTCCCTTTCCGGCCCCATGTGCCAGGCCGTGGGCATCCTTGGCAAACCCGAGCAGTGAGGGGAACTTATTGGCGATCGAGATTGCCCCATGCATGCTCGCTAACTGGTAGGTGACGAAGCGGGTAGAATCGGTCTGGAAGGCGAGTGCGATCAAGTCGAGCATGGTGTAAATCAACTTGCCCGGGGTCTCGTTGTCGGCATCGAGGGTGAGCCTTTCTGCGTTGACCTTGGACTTCGGCACATCGAGCCAACGTGCGGAACGTTCCACGTCCTGCTCAATTTCACGCACCGAGGTGAGGTACTGGTCTAGCTTGTCTTGGTCGGTTTTGCCCAACTTGCGCTGAAGAGTCTTGGCTTCGTCCATGAGCAGGTCGAGGTGACTTCCCGTACGGGTAAGTCCTTTTCTTTGCGCTTCAATCGAGTCTCCCTTCAGGCCGAAGAGGCGCTCGAACACGAGGGCCGGCCGGTTAAGGGAGGGAACGGGTAGGCCGTTGCGCGAATAGGAAAGGGTGTTGGCCCGGGTAGGAAGACCGGTGCCGCCATCCGAGGAAAGGGTCAGGCTGGTGAAGCGGGTCTTGGCGCCAAGCCGGTGGGTGCGGGCCATGAACTGATCGAGGGAAATTGAATTTTTAAGCCCGGTTGCTCCCAAGCTCATCTCCTCGCCAGTCAGAAAAGTGTCTCCGCTGTCGTGCCCTCCGATACGTCTGACTTTTGGATGGGAAAGGCCTCCCAGAACGGTGACCTGATCGCGCAAAGGCTCGAGGGGTTCGAGGGATTTGTTGAAAGTGAAATCCCTTCCTTCGCCCTTGGGAAACCAGTTCCAATGACCGAATTCACTGTCTTGATTGGGAAGGCTTACACCATAGGGGAAATAGATAGAACAAAACCTGCGGGGAGGTGATTTTACCGCCGGCGCGGCCAAGGATTCCATCCATGGCAATGCGAGAGATATGCCCGCTGCCCGGAGCATGGTCCTACGATTCATTTGGAAATTATTCTCACTCATGTTCCTAGGAAAGAATGCAGAATTTACTGCATTAACGCGATAAAAAAGGTTTGCTTCGAATGATATTTTTCATGAGGTCGGATAGTCGGTAATCCGATTTGACGAACTCTTCGCTCAATTCCTTGACCACCGGTTCGTCGCTCAGTTCGAGGGAGCGCCCGAGGGCGTAAGTCAGCATTTTGGAAACAAGGGCATGAGCGAATTGTCCCCGCCTTTGGTCAATCAGGAATTTCTTGAGATCCTCCAAGCCGTTGATCTTATGGTTTCCGGGCAGGACGGTTTCGGTCGATATGGGTTTTTTCGTGCGGACGGTCTTTTCACGGAACAAACCGATGGCATCGTAGGACTCAAGGGCGATTCCCCATGGGTCGATGCTGCGGTGGCAATCGGCGCAGGCCGCTTTTTTGCGGTGAATTTCCAATTGGTCACGCACGGACAGTTTTTCGAAATTCTCCACGCTTTGTTCGATGCCCGGAACGTCGGGAGGCGGTGGCTTGGGCGGATCGTGGAGGAGTCGTTCCCGGATCCATACCGCCCGTTTGATGGGGTGGGAGTCGGCCCCATCCGAGCCGGACAGCTGAATGGATGCATGCCCCAGTACGCCACCGGGTCTGCTCGTTCCTTTGAGGGAAACCCGCTCGAAACGCTGGGACTTCGGCCCTTCCAGTCCGTAGTGCTTAGCTAGGGAAGCGTTGAGCATAGTGAAGTCGGCATCGATGAACTGGAGGGCGGAAGAATCGCTGCGCAGGATTTCCCTGAAGAACTCGCGCGTTTCCTTCACCATGTCCGTTTTGAGGGAACTGTCGAAGTCCTTGTAGTATTGGGGGTTGATAGCGACCCGGTCGACCCCATCCAGATCCAGCCACTGGGTGCTGAACTGATCTGCGAAACGGTCGGACTTCTCGTCCGCGAGCATTCGGTCAAATTCTTTCTCGAGGATCTTAGGTTCGAGCAAGTTTCCATTATCGGCTAGGGCGGATAGTTCATCGTCCGGCATGGAACCCCAAAGGAAATAGGAAAGCCGGGAAGCAAGCTCGTGGGCATTGAGCACTCTTTCCTTTTGGACCTTGTGGGGCTCGCTTAGGTAGATGAAGTTGGAAGAAGCCAAGGATGCCGCGAGAGTCTCCCGCAGGGCGAAAATGGCTGAATCCTCCTCCGCCCGAATTCTTTCGAAATGACTGACCCACTTGCCGAGCTCCTCCTCGGTTACCGGCCTACGCCACGCTCTGCGCAGGAAACGGCCGATGACCGCCTTGGCCGTCCCAGGTTGGAGAAGGTTCTCTCTCTCGTGAATGATTTTTCTGTGCTGAGGTGGTGGCCAGGACGGATAGTCGTTACGGACGAATTCCACCGACTCGATGATGATTCGGGAAAAGTCCGGATCCTCGGGGTAAACCGTTGCCTTCTTCTTTCGGAACATGGGAAGGGGCTTGCGTCCTTCTTGAGCCAAGCTCTTCGCTCTCAGAGCAATCCAATAAGGGTCAATTGATTTGTATTGTAGTTCCAGGGCTTGCCTCTGGGCCGGGTCAAAAGATTCAGGTCCGCCCAGTTTCTCCACCGCCTCAAGCAAGCTCACCAGTTCCGCCCTAACGGACTCCCCATCGAGCCGGGGGATAGGTGAGGCAGAGAGGGAAAAACGCGGCCTTCCAATGACCTGCTGTCCATTGTCGGGCCTCTTCTTATGAAGGTAGTCCAACTCGAAAGTGAAAACCGTTCCTCCTTCATTTTCAATTGGGTCGGAAAAAGCGAAGAGACAAGCGTGGTCCTTACCGAGCTGATCAATGTTAAAAGTGCTCCCCGATGACCAACTTGTATCAATAGGATTACCATCGATCGGATTGGCGGCCGAGGGTTTACCATTCTTTTGCAGGAAGTTGCCCTGGGGGTTAACCAACTTGACGGGCTTGCCTTTGCCTTCTGCCCCGATTGGCTTTGCGAATACCCGCAGATCAGTCAGGACAAAGTTCCCGCTGTTTGCACGGCCCGGGCCTTTTTTCTTGAGTGACTTATCGGCAAGAGCCTCGATTCGGATAGCCCGGATCATAGGTAAGTCCACCTTGGCCGAAACGACCCATCGGTCAGTTTTCGGGTTCTGACCGGAGAGGAGAAAGGAACCATCTCGCTGGGGCAAAAAGGTCGCACCCTCGAGCGACTTGGGCACGGCGTTACCGATGATCAGCCAATCAGGTGGCGTGAGAGGTTTGGACGGCCGCTTCTTCAACCATTGATCAAACCGGGCGGGAAGCTGTTCCTTTTGGAACTTCTCTTGCTGGGCAATAAGCGCGGATCGATCCTTCCCCCATTTTTCAAGTTTTTTCCGGGTGGATTCCGCATTGAGCTCCTCCACGATTTCCTTTTTCTCGCCTTTCGGGGGAAGATTGCCGTCATTCAAAACATTCTGCAAGGTGATCACACCGTTGAGCTTATCGAGCGGAACGTGGGATTCGGCTCGAGGGAAAAAATGGGCATGGGAGGAGAATTCGTAGTATTGAGGAGTGTTAGAAGTGATGGGAATCTCACCTAAGTCATCCATGACGTTGAGAGTCAAGCCGGTGACGAAGTATCCATACCGACCGGAGAGAATGGGTGCTGGTTGTCCCGGCTTGCGGTCCGTCGATGCCTTGACCCGAACGGTAAAACGATCTTCCCTGGCAGGCTCCTTGAAACTGCCGTGCCAATAATTGACCCGACCGAGCCTGGGTGAGGAGTAGGCCAGGTAGCGCCTGTTTCCCGGACCTCGGATGTTGCCCTTGTTCCAAACCACTTCGCTCGTCGAGGTTTCCGGTTTCGTACCATCGACAAGGATGAAGTCGAGGGCTTTTCTCGCCGACTTGAGGTAGTTCTCGATTTGCACGGCCGAAGTAACGAGGCTGGCTCCGTTGTTGAGAAAACCGTCGGGGGAAAGAGAGTCGTTGGGTAATTCGTCCGCGTAGTCCATCTCGAAGCCAAGAAGGTCGCTCATGGTATATTGGTATTCGGCACGATTGAGACGCCGCATGACCAGGGAATTCTCCGTCCCCTGCATTTTCTTGAATGCTTCAGCTAAGTTGCGGTCGATCCATTCGGTAAGGACCTTTCTGTCCTTCTGCGACAATGGATCTTCATCCTCCGGAGGCATCTTTCCGAGTTTGACCTGATCGGATGCATCGTGCCAGGTCTCGGCTGCCGCCCGGTCCTTGAGAAAGTCAGTTGAGAGAATGTCCAGCCGCAACTTGCCTTTTTGCTTCTCCGGTCCATGGCATTTGACGCAATGCTCTTGAAGCACAGGAAGCACATCCTTTTTAAAGACTTCATCGGCCCTCAGCACAAGCGCAGGGAGCAGAAATAAAATGAAAACCAATTGCTTCATCAAGAAGGGGGGAACCCTAACAAAAAACACCTTATTTGCCGATGCAAATCAGTTCGCGGATGGTGTGAGCAAAGGCGCGACCGCCAGCAAAAGAAACACTCGCACGTGTCCACGATTTACCGGCTACTCCGAGATCATTGATTGCCATCACGGCTGAGGCATCCAGATTGGCCGCATTCCATTTTATAATATACACAGTACCGTTCATCACCGGCACATAAAGATGATCACCGGCCACCGTCGGCGTGGGTGAGGCAATGTGTCCCCAGCCATTACCGTGCGAGCGCTTATCACCCACCACCTCGAAGCCCCGCGAATTCTTCAAATCACTGGCGACAATCGCCTGATTCTTGAGTTGAGGGTCGCCTTTGGCCGCGGGCGCGGCATACCACACATACGCATCCTTTTGCTCGGGTACTCGGGCAAGCTGCAGTGGCAACTCAAGGTATTCCACTTTGCCGGTTTCCACATTCACGCGGCCAAGCCACGGGCGCACATAGCTGCGGAAATAGTGATACTTCCCCACCAACAAATTCGAGTTCTGTGTAATCAGGCGCTTGGCTTTGCCCTGTTTCAGCGTCTCGGTGCGCATCGCAACCTGATCACGCAGTGTTCGCACCGGCACATCTGTCACAAACGAAACGCGCCGATCAATCTTACCTGTTACAGCGTTCACAGAAAGATGCTCGCCTCGGTGGAAAATATGAACCGCCCCCTTATGCAATCGATAACTCATTGTCGCCATGAAGCCTTCCAAAGGCAGCGTCCAAAGTGTCTTACCGTTACGAAGATCGACCATCGAAATACCAAAAGGTTTCTCTGGTGGCCCATGCCCACCCCCGCGCCCCACCACGGCCACTGGTCGTCCATCCGCACGTGTTTGTGGCATGGTGGCCATGCCCATATTCACACCACATTCAGAAGTCCAGATGATCTCACCGGACTTTATATCCAACGCCTGTAACTGCGTCCACATCTCCTTTGGTGAATCCGCATACTTGTGTGGAAAAACTCCATTGGGTTCCGGTGGATAAATCTGACGCGTGAACACATACCTGTTCCCATGCAAAAACGGCAGCGTGCGACCGACACTAAGTAACGGCTTGGACCACAGGGTTTTACCTTTGAGATCAAAACAGGTAATACGCCCAGAAGCGTTGAGAAAGATCACCCGATTATCCGCCACCACCGCGGGAGGCGCACTGCTGTCACTGAAGCACCCTGAAAGGCGTAGCGGATGTTTGCCCACAATTTCGCGCTTCCATAACACCCTTCCGCTGCCTGCGTCACAACACCAGGCAATGATGTCCTTGCCCAACGTGGAATCAGCCTCTACCGGTTTCAAGGTGGAGAAAAATACTTTACCCTTGGCAATCACCGGCGTGCTTTGGCCGGTCTCTGGCAGCGTGATTTTCCACGTGATGTTTTCCCCTAACGCCACACTCCAATTAATGGGTGCATTGTCTTCAGAACGGAAATTGCCACCACCCGCTGCTTGAGGCCAATCAGCAGCTAAAACAACAACGGGAAGACACAAAAGATGTACAATGAATCGTTTCATTTGGCGCACAGTAGATATCCCAAAGCCTCCCACAGGTCACGCCGGAAAGGCGAAAAAACAACGTTTTGGATCTCGATTATAATAGATTGTCCGCGGAGACAATAGGTGAGGCCGGCCCTTTACTTATGTTATAGGAAGCGTTCAGGCTTCCCTTGCAAATCACTGCGCCCATCTTTCGACTAGCCGCGTTGCCGCTTGCTCATCTGGCTCCCAGACAAGCAGAATATCGTATGGAATCTCAAATGAATAGACTGACCCGAGTAGGGCCTACTGTTTTAAGTTCGGAGTTTGTTTTAGTTTTTGAGTGGTTTCAAAAACCATTCGGAAGCATGCGCCTGCAACCAGTGCGTCCAGTCCGACATGGAGCCAGCCGATACGGGAGGAGAGCAGCGGGCCGAGGCAGCCGCATTCGCCCTTGAAGCCTTGGAGGCGTAGTGTGACGAGAAGAAGGGTGAAGGTGAGGAAAAGCGCGCCGGCCACGAGTGCTGCGGGACGTGCAGCAAGGCCGCTGAGGAGCAGTGCGCCAAGGCCCAGCTCAAACCACGGGAAGGATTCGGCGAATAGGACAAGCAGAGCGGGGTTGGTGGACAGTACCGGCAGTTGCATCGTGTCGAGGGTATTGGCGAAGTTGTTGAGGTCGCCGAGTTTTAACCAGCCTGAGTAGAGCAGCAAGCCGCCGGTAATAAGGCGGATGACCAGTGGCATCCAAGCGCGTGACTGCGTCGATGGAGTTTCGGTTTCCATGTTAGCGAAGCATCTCGACGGACCGGAGGTCGAGCCCCAGGGATCTGAGTTTGGAATAAGCCGGGTGTTCGCCGCTCGGGGGGAAGATGATGTAGACGGGCGTGCCTTCCAAGCTTTCGAGGAGTGGGGTGAGTTTCTCCCATTCAGGGCTATTGGATTGTTCGGGCACGATCACGGCGCCGCCGGGCACAGGGTTTTTATTGCGATCATCGGGAGGGCGAAGATCGACAATGACCGCGAGTCCTGACCGGGAATTTTCTATAGCCAAGCTATAGTTGATAGTCCGGGCTAACAAATTGATGGGCTTGGACAGTTCGGCGTGGAGGCCGGTGGCGCTTGGCATGACGAGCGACAACGCCGTTAGTCCCGCCACGGTGAGTAGTGCCCCTAGGCCGAGGGTGCGCGGGGTTTCAGCGGGCGAGGACATGGATAGAAAAGCTCGGTTCGAGGATATTGGCGATGGGGAGGTCTGTGCGGATGCGAAGGCGGGTGGCGCGGAAGCCCTGCGGAGCACCGCTGGGTACTTCGGCCCTGAGGGTGAGCCGATGTCGGCGTCCTTCGTCCAGCGGCTCAATTTTAATAATCTTAAAGGCATCGTCGTGTAGGGGGCGGGTCTCAAGGATTTTAAAAATGGCGTTGCTGTCGCTGGCGAGAATGAGCTCGGTTTGCACGCTTTTGCCAGGGCGCGCCACGCCGAGGAAGTGCCGGGGTTCATCGATCCACTGCAGCGGATGCCGTAGGGTGCAGTAACCCTCCACCTTGTGCTTGCGGATGGCGGGATGGTCTGTGGAAACGTCGAGGGTGAAAGAAAATTCCGACTGCAGGTGGTCGCGCGGAGTGGCGGTGAGGGCAAGGTTCCAACGGGCGGAGCGGCCATCGGCGTCAGGCTCCAAGGGGCGGGCCTCGATCGTGGCCTCGATGCCTTTGAGCTCTGGCAGTTTGGTGGTAAGGATTGTAAAGGGCTCGCCGTCGCCGGCAGTGAGGCGGACGGTACTCGAGGCGGTCTGCCCCAGACGCATTTCTCCGAAGTCGAAGCCTGAGGGTTCCATACGGACGGTTTTGATGCCTTCGGATGCAAGCTGGATTATTGCGCGCGGCTGGTCGGGGTCGTTGGAGTCGATGTAAATGCGTGATGACCGTCGGCCAGTACGTACGGTGAGCTCGGCCTCGATAGTGCCGGTGGCATCGGGTGGCAGGTGGGTGCGTTCTACCTTGGGCACGGTGCAGCTGCAGGAGGCGGAGATTTTGCGGAGGATCAGCGGCGCGTCGCCCACGTTGCGGATTTTGAAACGATGCGTGACCTTTTCGCCGGACATCATGGTGCCAAAGTCGTGGGTGTCCCGGTCAAGAAAGATCCTGGGGCGTGGGTCGCCGGTGGCCGCTTTTTTGGTCGAGGCCGGCTGCAGGACGAACCAGGTTATGACACCGGTAATCACTAACGCGAAGAGCACCCACTTCCAAATTGCGTCAGATTTGGCCATGGTGGTTCGAGTGGTTCATGGAAGCGGAAAAGTATCACTGCTATCGCCTGATGGCAATCCCGCCCTCACCAAGGCATAGATTGCTGCAAAAGGCTTTGCCGAAGTGCAAAATCTCCAGCACATACATCACGAAGCAACCTGCTCACCCCTTCCACCCCCCAACAGCATTTACACCAGTGCCGGTGAGGCGTAGGATGGCGGGCATGAAGCAG
>JAPKEI010000443.1 GCA_028872685.1 Verrucomicrobiota bacterium
GCGATCTTGCCCGTGCCGCGCAGTGCGAGGAGAGCCTTGGAAAATTTCCGTGGGTCACGCATGTCCTCCAGCGGCATTTGAATTTGATTGGTGAAAGTCTGTAGCTCAAGGGCGAGATTGAGCACTTGATTACTGGCCGTGGCGACCGCGCCAAGGTACAGGTCCGAATTGCTTTCAGCATCGATTTTTCGGAAATCGATCCGCACCGTTTGCCATCCGGAGGCGGCACCCATTGCCAGCTCGAGATCAAACCGAACTTGTCCCTCATCGGCATCGAGCAAAAACACGCCGTTGTCCACCTCCAGTTCGTAGCCATCGATACGCGTAATTTGGCCTTCTACCCGTGAGGTGTTTTCGGTGAGCACTTTGGGTTCCCAATCCAGTTCCCCTAACAATTGGCCCGAGGGGGCGTGGACAATTTGCAGATGGGAATCATCCGGCGCGCGGCGGATCTTGTCCCACACCGTGGAAATATTCACTGCTGCGCCGAGTTTTTGGCCGGCATATTCCACGCGCCACAGTTGCCAAGTCATGAACAACCAAAAACAACCAAGCGTGACGAGGAGAAGGCGCTGCATAATTATTGACGCGGCGGGATTTTCAACTCATCGCCGATCTGCATCTGCGCCGGCTTGAGGCCGGGATTGGCCGCGAGCAGTTTGGAAAGGGAAATGTCGTAGCGGCGCGCGATGCTGGTGGGGTTGTCGCCTTGCTTCACGGTGTGCGTGCGCATCGCCGTGGGTCGCGGCGGGTTGGGAACCGTGCTGCCGCCTCCGGGCAGCGGCCGTGGCGGTAGTGTGGTTGTAGAGTTTGTTGTAGCCGCCGGATTGGGGGTGATGCCTTTGGAAAGCAGCTGATGCTTGAGCGCCGCATTTTCCGCTGCCAAATGATTGAGCTGCGTGCGCAGTGCTTGGATCGATCGGTTGGGTTGTGATTGCGGATTGCCGAGGATTTCGCCTGCGAGATCGCTCTTCAATCCTTCGATTTGCCCGAGCACGTCCTTTTTGTTTTCTGCCTCCGGTTTGAGTATGAGGTGCCGTTGCAGGTGGAAAATCGCCGACGCCGGATCATTTTTGCGTGAAAGAAACAGCACGCCCAATTCATAATGCGCCGCTGCCGAGCGCGGGTTGGCCTCCAGTGCTTTGTAAAAGGATTTCGCGGCGCCATCGTAATCCTGTTGCGTGACCAGCCGCCGACCCGCCAGAAAATGCGGTTCGCGGTCTTCCGCTGTGGCATCGCTTTCCCCACCACCGCAGCCGAGTAGTAGGGCCGCCAACCATGTTATTGCCCAAAGTTTCACGCGCCCAACTTAACCGAACGCACGCGCGCTGGCAATGCTGGCAAATAGGCTGTCACGCCTCACCATCGCCGTCATCGGATTCCTGAAATGGATTGGCCTCTTCTGGTTCAGCGATTTCGCTTTCGCTACCGTCAGCATCCGTTTCTTCCTCCTCGCCTTCGAATGGGTTGGGCCCGCTCACTTCGATGCGCGGTAGGAAGAAGGGCGCGAAAAATAAATACCCCCACGCCACCAAGGCCGCCAACGGCACCAGCACCAGCAACCCCATCCACGGCAACAATCCCAGAGCGTAGCACAGCACCCCCACCGAAAGCAGTAGCGACGCCGGCAATTGTGCCGCGGCCGCGAGTCGCCATCCGCCGCCGGTGGGGCATTGGCGGTCCACATAAAATGCTACCGAGCGCACCACCACGCCGCCCGCAATGCCCAGCACCAGCCAACCCAGCCATGCCAGCGCGCCCGCCGCGGCGCCCAGTGCCAGCAACAGGAACGGCCGCCGCGCGCCCCACCACGGTGCAAGTTCCTCGCGCAATAAGGGCAAATCACCGCGCGCATATTTCAATTCAAAATAGCCGAACACCG
>JAPKEI010000108.1 GCA_028872685.1 Verrucomicrobiota bacterium
CACAAACAAACGTGATCTTCATTTGAGCCTAAAAAAACAAGGGCCGCATTTTTTGTCTCGCTGCTTGTCCAGAGTTACTCACGCGATTACCCTCAACCAATGACGCGGCATTGTTTCAAGTGCGGGAAAGATTGGACGCTCTCCAACGCGCCCGGGAGGCGTGATACGTGCGAGAAGTGCGATACGGATTTGCGGTGCTGCCGCAATTGCGTTCACTACGACATCGTTGTGGCGCATCAATGCCGTGAGCGCCGCGCCGAGCCGGTGGATGAAAAAGACCGCGCCAACTACTGCGAGTACTTCGATTTCGTGCGACGCAACTTCAAAAAAATCGATCCTTCCCAAGGTGAAATCAGCCGCGAGGAAGCAGCAAAAGACACGCTTCGCAAACTACTGGGCGACTAGAAAATCCACAGGATTTTGCGCTGTGTGAATTTGACCACCCAACAGGTTGTGGTTTTCTTGTTCACCGAGCTTGACATTTCCGTGAATATGTGGCCTTTTTCCTCTAGCGCTGCTGCCAAGGGGCAGCGCAAAAAAACGAACTCACCGAAACAATAATTTCGATTCCTTCCCAGTACAGTTGGAATCCAAAATCCTACAGTAGCCTACTTTGTACTGTTTCTGAGTTCACCGGACCAGGAAGGCTCTCTTCAGGCCACCTGGTCCGGCTTTTTTTCGGCTGAAATATTCAACGCCCGCGCGGACGCACCGGCTGCACCCAGGCGGATTGAAACTCCGGATAGCCGCGTGGATTGCGCATGCGATTGGATGCGGTGATTTTGGCGCGCACATAAATTTCATCGCCCTTGAAATGATAAACCGCGCGCTTGCCCTTCACCGTGGCGAGCACGGTTCCGATGTCATCGCTGTACTGATGCGTGACACGCAGCTTGGCTCCACTGTCTACTGTGTAGGGTTTGTGCGTTTTATCATAACCCTTGCGCGTGCCGATGAATTGCGTGGTGTATTCCACGCCCGGCTCGGCGGCGATGGTGAGCGATAACATTTCCGGCGAGCGTTTCACTTCGTTCAATGTCACGCCTGTGCTTGCATAAAAATTGCCTGCCTCCAGTGCGGTCACCAGCGTGTTGGCCTCCAACTTTTCCGCGCGTACCATCACCCAGCCGCGGCCGGCGTTGCTGCGGTTGGGGTTGATGCCGTGGTAGTTGTGCGCATCATCCGTGGCGAGGCCGTACAAAATGCCGAGGTTGAGTTCCGCGAGGCGGCGGGTGAGGATGATGTCCCACATACGCTCGGTGCTGGCGTGCAGTTTGTCGCCGCGGTCGCGCACGGAGGGGTGGCCGTTGTACACTTCAAAAAATCGTTGACCCTTCACGCGCATGATTTCCTCGGCGGTGACGCCCCAGCCGAAGTTAGGATGATTGAGATGTAGGATCATCGGCTGGCCGGTGGCTTTGCGCTGGGCGAGCAGCGCGTTCATATTGCGCTGCATTACTTCATACACGCTATTGCCGCCGCTTGGCTTGATGAGCGTTTTGAGGTTGGTGGCGTTCATATGCACCGGCGCGGTTTTCCAACGATCCGTGACTTCCTCGCCTTGAATCATTAGGAATTTTCCGGGCACTTCCAGTCGGCCACGAAATTCCGGTAGTGTTTTCAAGCGCGCCTCGAGCCGGCCATTGCGTTCGCGGGTTTGCACCCATTTTCCCCAGGCGGCTTGGTACTTAGTCAATGCCGGCGGGCCGCCCTTGCTTTTCATCACATCGATCCATCGCTCGCCGGTTTGCAATGTGTTATGGTCGGTAAGCGTGAGAAAATGATACCCATGATCCTTGTACCACTTGGCGATTTGCTCCGGGTAATCATCGCCATCGCTCCACAGCGTGTGTGTGTGGAGGTTGCCCTTCCACCATTGAGACTCGGCGAAGGTGGAACCCGCCAGCATCAAGCCAGCCCAGCAAACAAAAAATGTGGCTTTCATGCGCGAACGGTAGCGGTGTCCGGCACCGCGTCAAGCTTGGGCTAGGGAAATTGCACGCCCTGTTTTTTTCCGTGCTCGGTTTTTTGGTCGTATTCCAGTTCCATTGCGCGGTGCAGTTTTAGAATTTCTTGCGCCTTGAGCCGCACCGCTTCTTTTAATTTTTCGCTGGAAGGATACACCTTGATGTTCGCGAAGGCTCTGTTCACTGCATCACCCGCGCGTTCTGCTAGTTTGGCGTGGCCGTTTTCGTGGAGCTTGAGTCGCGCGGAGTAAATTTGCCAGCGGCGTTGCTCCAACGGGTTTGCCTCATCGAGCTCAACCCAGCGCGGAAAAATGATCGTGGACTTCACGTCTACCGTCCATTCACTGAGCCGATAAAGCCCCGCCTGCTTTGCGGGTTTGCTGTCCCATTTGTATGTCCACTGCAAAGTCCAGTCTGTGCGGCCATCAAACCGTGTCTTGCCGTCTGAATTCAGCGGCCCCTGCGTGGCCATTGCTTTGCGCAGGTCATTGAGTGTGCGGCCATGGATGTCGTAATGCTGGACGTCCCGCTTGGCGGTCAACTTGCCCCCGGGCCGGTCGGCTGCCGGAAGTGTCCAGCCGACTAGCAAGGCAAAGAGAATCAAAGTCGATTTCATACCCTCACGGTTTGCCGCGTTTCGTTTTTTTAGTTTGGGCACCGCCGGTGTCCAAATGACGATTTACCGCATTCAAATAAGCGCGCGCACTGGCCTCGATGATGTCCGTGCTCGCGCCGCGTCCGGCCACCAGTTTGCCATTGCCAAAATCCACTTTCATCGACACCTCGCCCAGCGCGTCTTTGCCTTGCGACACCGAGCGCAGTGCGTAATCCATTAGCTTGCCCGTCGTGTGCGTGATGCGGTCGATGGCTTTGAGCGCCGCGTCCACCGGACCATCGCCAATGCCGGCGTCCTGTTCGGATTCGCTTTTCCCGCCGTTGGTTTTCAGCAAACGCACCGTAGCTGTAGGCACGGTTTGGTTGCCGGTGGACACATTCAAATAATTGAGCGTCCACGTCTCCGGCACCATCGTGAGAATGTCTTCCACCAACGCGGTCAAGTCCTCGTCGTACACAAACTTTTTCTTGTCGCCGATGTCCTTGAAATGATCGAACAAAGCGGCAATATCTGAGGGCGACAGCTTAAATCCCAAATGCTTCAAGCGCGCCGCCACCGCCGCGCGACCGCTGTGTTTGGTGAGCGGCAGCTCGGTCTTGCCCCACCCCACCTTGCGCGGATCCATAATTTCGTACGTCTCGCGCTTCTTCAAAATTCCGTCCTGATGAATGCCGCTCGAATGCGCAAACGCGTTCTCACCTACAATCGCTTTGCTGCGTTGCACTGGCAAACCACTCATCCGCGCGACTAGTTTTGAGGCTTTGACAATTTCCTTGGAATTGATTCCGCACGAAAAACCACGGAACACATCCTTGCGCGTTTGGAGTGCCATCACGATTTCCTCCAACGCCGCGTTGCCTGCGCGTTCGCCGATGCCGTTCACCGTGCACTCAACTTGCCGCGCGCCGGCCTGAACCGCCGCCAACGAATTGGCTACCGCAAGCCCGAGGTCATTATGGCAATGCACGCTGATGATTGCTTTGCCGGTTTGGAATTCCGAAACGTTGTCATGCAAGTGTGCAATGAGCGCGCCGTATTGTTCGGGCACCGCCCAGCCGACGGTGTCCGGAATATTGACCGTCGTCGCCCCGGCCTTCACCACGGCGCGGCAAATCTCCACCAAAAAATCCGGCTCCGTGCGCGATCCATCTTCTGGAGAAAATTCTACGTCTTTTACATATTTACATGCGCGCTTCACGCCGTCCACCGCTAGTTTCAAAATTTGATCCTGCGCTTTGCCGAGTTTATGTTCGCGATGGATTTTTGACGTCGCCAGAAAAACGTGAATGCGGCCACGCTTGCCGGCGGGTTTCACCGCCGCACCGGCGGCATCAATGTCCTTGTTCACGCAACGCGCGAGGCCGGCGATTTGTGCGTTCTTGATTTGCTTGGAAATGGTTTGTACGGCGGTGAAGTCGCCTTCGCTAATCACGGGAAAGCCCGCCTCAATGACATCTACCTTCAACCGGCTCAGCTGCCGTGCCACCGCGAGCTTTTCGCGCAGGTTCATCGAGGCCCCGGGGCATTGCTCGCCATCGCGCAGCGTGGTGTCGAAAATTAAAACTTTGTTTTTGCTCATTTGCTCTCTTTCAAAGATGTCCTTCGCGGAAGTGTGTTTACCAAAAAATTGTGCTGACTACGAGTCGCGATATGCGATGCGGCAGAGGTTGAATGTTTTGCCGGTTGCGCGTTATGCTGCACCGCCCCGTGGAAACTGATTCATTAAAACTTTGGGCGCGCTATAAGGAGCGCACTACTTTTCATCCCGAGATCGGCCTCTCGCTGGACCTCAGTCGCGTGGACTTCGCCGATGATTTTTTCGAGACGATGCAACCCGCGATCGATCGGGCCTTTACGGCGATGACCGAGCTCGAAAACGGCGCGATTGCCAATCCGGACGAAAACCGAATGGTCGGCCACTATTGGTTACGCAAACCTGCGCTGGCGCCCACTGAAGAAATCAAAGCTCAGATCGAATCCGCGCTTGATGACATCAAGTCATTCGTCGCCGATGTGCATGAAGGCAAAATCACCGGCCCTGATGGCCCATTTGAAAACCTCCTCTTAATAGGCATCGGCGGCTCCGCCTTGGGCCCACAATTCGTCTCGCACGCCCTGGGCCAACCCAGCATAGACCGAATGCGAATATGGTTTTTTGATAACACAGACCCTAACGGTATCGATAAAGATATCGAAGAAATAGGGGAAACACTATCAAAAACACTGGTTTTGGTCATTTCTAAATCAGGAGGAACGAAGGAAACTCGCAACGGAATGCTGGAGGCAAAGGCAGCGTTTGAGCGTGAGGGGTTGGATTTTTCCAAACACGCCTGTGCCGTAACCGGCGAAGGCAGCAAGCTGGACAAAATCGCAGTGGACCATGGCTGGCTGAAACGATTCCCAATGTGGGATTGGGTGGGCGGTCGGTCCAGCGAAACCGCCACAGTCGGTTTGCTGCCCGCCGCGCTCCAGGGAATCGACATTGACCAATTTCTGGCCGGGGCTGCGGCTTGTGATGAATTGACCCGGCAACCCGACGCGAGCACCAATCCGGCCGCCCGACTCGCGCTGGCTTGGCACCAATGCTGTAACGGTAAAGGTGAAAAAGACATGGTAATATTGCCATATAAAGATAGATTAGAGTTACTTTCACGTTACTTGCAGCAATTGATAATGGAGTCTTTGGGCAAGGAAAAAAACCTCGATGGAGAGGTGGTTAATCAAGGGATTGCGGTTTACGGAAACAAAGGGTCCACAGATCAGCACGCTTATATCCAGCAATTGCGCGATGGGGTGCCGAACTTTTTTGCGACTTTTATAGAAGTGCTTGAAGAGCGGACGGGTGAAGTGTTCCACGTGGAACAAGAGATGATTACGTCGGGCGATTATCTCAGCGGGTTTTTTCAAGGCACCCGTAAGGCGCTTTATGAGAGCGGTCGCGAATCAATTACGCTGACTGTGGACGATGTTTCGCCGTTTTCGGTGGGGGTTTTGATCGCGCTTTATGAACGAGCGGTAGGTTTTTATGCGTCGCTGATTAATGTAAACGCTTATCATCAACCGGGCGTTGAGGCCGGTAAAAGGGCGGCGGAACGGGTAATTGAGGTACAATTGGCTATTTTTGAGTGCTTGATGCGGAGGGATGGGAATCCGATGTCGGTGGAGGATTTGGCAATGGAAACGCAATCGGTGGACGATACGGAGACGATTTATAAAGTTTGCGAGCATTTGGCCGCCAATGGTCGTATGGATAAAATTGATGGGGAAGGGCAGTTTGATGCGCTGTATTGTTTACCTCGACCTGATGAACATGAGCTTTCGATATCCTAAAAATTTTGACGTCATCGTCGTTGGCGCCGGCCACGCGGGGGTTGAGGCCGCGCTGGCGGCTGCGCGGATTGGCTGCGAGGTGCTGATGTTGACCACTAATGTGGATACAATCGGACAAATGAGCTGCAATCCGGCGATTGGCGGCTTGGCAAAAGGCCATTTGGCGCGGGAAATTGACGCGCTCGGCGGGGAAATGGGTAAGTGCACAGATATGACGGGGTTGCAGTTTCGAATGCTGAACCTCAAAAAAGGCCCCGCTGTGTGGGCGCCGCGTGCGCAATGCGACAAAAAAGCCTATCAATTTCGGATGAAATGGGTTTGCGAGCGCGAGCCGAATCTCACCATACAGCAAGGGCAGGTTTCCGAGTTGATCCATAAGGATCGGGAAGTGCTTGGCGTGGAAACGGCGATGGGCGTGCAGTATTTTGGCAAGACGACCGTCATCACCACGGGCACATTTTTGCGCGGGCTGATGCACGTGGGTGATGCGAAGCAAAAAGGCGGCCGCTCGGGTGAAGCGGCCGAAACGGGGTTGTCCGGATCGCTACAGGAAGTGGGATTGGAGCTCGGTCGCCTCAAGACCGGTACGCCACCACGGTTGCTCAAGCGCTCCATTGATTTTTCCGAACTCGAGGAACAGCCTGGAGATGAGCCGGTGCCGTATTTTTCTTTTTGGAAGGATATTGATAAAGATGAAATGTTCCACGTGGAACAGAATGAAAACTCGTATCCGAAGGGTTCCATTTTGGAACAAATCGGGGGACAGTTAAAATGCTGGATTACATCGACTAGCGCCAAAACGGCCTCAATTATTAGGGAAAACCTGCATCTATCGCCGATGTATTCGGGCGTGATCGACGGCGTTGGACCGCGATATTGCCCCTCGATTGAGGATAAAATCGTGCGGTTTGAGGACAAAGAGAGCCATCAGATATTCCTGGAACCGGAGGGCATTGCCACGGATGAAATTTATGTCAATGGGTTTTCGACTTGTTTGCCCTTTGAAGTGCAGATCGAAATGGTGCGTACGATCAAGGGCTGTGAGAATGCCGAAATCCTTCGGCCGGCTTATGCGGTGGAATATGATTTTGCATCGCCCCGGCAGCTCCACCCTTCCCTCGAATCCAAGCCGTGCCGCAACCTGTTTTTGGCTGGGCAAATTAATGGCACTTCCGGTTACGAAGAAGCCGGCGCCCAGGGGCTTATGGCCGGCATCAATGCTGCGCTTCGCGTTCAGGCAAAGGAGCCATTGGTGCTGCGGCGCGACCAGGCGTACATTGGGGTGCTCATTGATGATCTTATCACGAAGGGAACTCTTGAGCCTTATCGGATGTTTACTAGCCGCGCCGAGTATAGATTACTGTTACGCCAGGACAACGCAGATATGCGGCTATCAGAAATCGGTAACGATAAAGGAGTGCTTTCCAGCCGTTATATTGATGTTTTTTGCAAGAAAAAAATTGCAGTGGAAAATGAGATTGAGCGGTTGGGTAAGACTTTTGAGGGATCAATTTCATTGGCGCAGGTGTTGCGGCGGAATGATGTGAATTACGAAACCCTGCCGCAGCGCGATGAAGCACTATCGGAAGAGGTTCGGCGGCAAGTGGAGATAACGGTTAAATATGCCGGCTACGTGGAGCGGCAAGAGGCGGAGGTGGCGCGTTTCCGCACGATGGAGGACAAGCAGATTCCGGATTGGCTGGACTATGCCGGTATCACGGGCTTGCGCAATGAGGCGCGGCAGAAGCTCATAGACCATCAGCCCGCCACACTTGGCCAGGCTTCCCGCATTTCCGGTATTTCGCCTTCGGATATCAGCCTCGTGATGGTTCATATGAAGCGCGGCCCAAAAAAGACCAAGGCGGCTGGCGTGAGTGAGTGAAGGATTGGGAAATCCCAATGACCAAACCCCCAAGGCCCAAGAAAACTCCAATCCGCTAATTGAAAAGAAAAGTGGGGCAACCGCCTTAGCGGTTTATGGTGGCTTGGGGCATGGACTCGATGAGTTCGGCGACCATTCGGTCGGTGATGAAATTTCCCTTTATATTTAGGAACTTCAGGAAGTCGTAGCCTTTGAGCCACTTGGCACCTTCGTCGGAGATGTGGTTGTAATTCAGCGTGAGGCTTTCGAGGTTCACCAGTTTGCTGAGATGCTCCACTCCGTCGTCGCGGATGTTGTTTTCCTCGAGGTCGAGATGGGTGAGGTTGTAGAGATTTTTCAGGTGTTGCAGTCCGCGATGGGTCACGCTGGTATTGGAAAGGTTGAGCGACTGCAGGTTGTGCATATTACTTAGATGCTGGAGGCCCACATCCGTCACGCGCGTGGCAGAGAGTGAAAGCCGGGTGAGGCTTTCTATTTTTGAAAGATGGGCGAGTCCATCATCACCTACCTCAGTGATATCTAGAATCAACTCACGCAGCCGCGAAAGTTCGCTGAGCGGTTCGAGGCCTTTGTTGGTGAGCGCGCAATCTGTGGCATCAAGCACCTCCAAATGCTCTAACTGCCCGAGCAATTCAAACCCCTCATCACCCACGCGCGCGTTGTATTTTATGAAGAGCAGCGTGGTTTCGGCATCATCATTCGAAATAATTCGCCGAGCAATCGCACGCACGCCCATCCCAAGATTCCCATCATGCTCCGCCACCGCCACAACCAGCGGATCCGGTGGTGCTTTTTTTTCATGTTCGTTGTTGGACATAAAAATGCGGTCTCTCAA